>CAYNJB010000017.1:0-13382 GCA_964397515.1 uncultured Nitrosopumilales archaeon
GTAGCCGGCGTAGTCAAATTTCTAAAATTAGCTGCGGAAGGAGGTTGGAACACGGAATACTTGGGGCCAGCTGTGTCAATTCAGAATTTTATTCAAGCTTTGAAGAAATACAATGCAGAACTGGGTGCGGTCAGCTATCGGTTAACACCTGAAACAGGCAAATCTTTACTTATCCAACTCAAGGAAACAATCGAACAGGAAGGGTTAAAGACGCGTTTTGTTTTTGGGGGTACACCTGTTGTTGTTGAGGAAGCTGAAAAACTAGGTCTTTTTGAAAAATGTTTTTCCGGTTCAGAATCAGACGAATCAACTCTTTCTTTCCTAAAAGGGGAACTATTGACTAAAACTGAGCAGAAGGCTTTCTCTCAAACGTTTGTTGACCGATTGACGTGGAGTCACCCCTTTCCTTTGATTAGACATCATTTCGGATTACCTGATGTTGACTCAACTATTGATGGAATTAAGAAAATATCTGATTCTATGATTCTAGATGTTATTTCACTTGGAATCGATCAGGATGCTCAAGAGAACTTTTTTCACCCAGAGAGACAAGATCAGCGAAGCAGTGGCGCCGGTGGTGTACCTGTGAGAACTCCTCAAGAATACAAGCTCCTTCATGATGCAAGCCGGAGAGGTAACTTTCCTCTTATGCGCGTATATTCTGGCACCGATGATCAACTAAAATTGGCTGAAATTTATGTAAAATCCTTGAATAATGCTTGGTGTGCGACTTCGATTTACTGGTTCAATCAACTTGACAAACGTGGCCCCTTAAATCTGAAGGAATCAATTGAAATTCATCAAGAATTGATGCGTTGGCATTCTGATCGCAACATACCAATTGAAGTTAATGAACCCCATCAATGGGGAATGCGAGAAGCGCCTGATATTATTTATGCGACAACCAGTTATTTATCCGCATATAATGCGAAAAAAATGGGTGTAAGAGATTATATCGCCCAATACATGTTCAATTGTCCAGCAGGCATGTCTGATAAAATGGATTTAGCGAAGATGTTGGCTTGCATAGAACTATCTGAGTCATTGTCCGACGCCAATTTTAAAATATATCGACAAACAAGGACTGGTCTTCTCAGCTACCCTGTTGACCCCGCGGCCGCACGAGGACATTTAGCGTCTTCTGTGTATCTTCAGATGGCTTTGAAACCTCATATCATCCACGTTGTTGGCGCATCTGAAGCCCATCATGCTACTTCAGCTGAAGAATTAATTGAGAGTGTATCCATTGCAAGGCGCGCCATCCAAAACGCTTTAAGAGGTATTCCAGATATGACTTATGACCCGTCTATCCAGAAACGGAAAAATGAACTTCTATCTGAGGTGAAGTTAACTTTAAACGCTATTAGACTATTATCAAATAATGATGATAAAGACCCACTCAGTGACCCAGGAACATTAACTAGAGCTGTTGAACGAGGCGTTCTAGATGCGCCGCATCTTCAAGGAAACTCTATAGCCCAAGGGAAAATAATGACCCAAACTATAAATGGGCGTTGTTTAGCTATTGACGCAGATAACCTCAAGCCAATCACAGAAATGGAGCGCCTGAAAACATTAGGGTTCTCACCTTCAGATCTGAAAAGCTCGAGATAAACTGAAACATGCTTTAAATAAAACAAAAAGATGATTATTATATGAGTGCAGAAAAAAAATTCGCGGTAATCGGAGCCGGTCATGGAGGCAAATCCATGGCTGCGCATTTAGCTCTGATGGGTAACTCCGTGAACCTCTTCAACCGTAGTTCCCAAAACATCAGTATGATATCCTCCAGAGGCGGCATTATGCTTGAGTCTTTTGACAGTCCCTATCCGAGGATGTCAAATCTCAATAAAATAACATCTGACATCAAAATAGCTATCGAAGGAGTTGATATTATTATGGTTGTGGTGCCTTCATCTGCTCATGCAAATATCGCGACTATAATGGCCCCACATCTAAAAAATGGTCAAATAATCATACTTAACCCTGGACGAACCTGTGGCGCTATTGAATTCGTTAAAGTCTTACACGATAATAAATGTAAAGCAAAACCAATAGTGGCCGAAACCCAAAGTTTGGTTTATGCAAGTAGATCAACTGGTCCAGCTGATGCAAAGATCTTCAGCATCAAAGACGCGGTACCTCTAGCTGCACTTCCCTCAACCCAAACAAAAACTGTTCTTGTTAGTATTCAAAACGCATACCCTCAATTTGTCGATGGAGATAACGTCTTACGAACTGGTTTAGATAATATTGGCGCAATATTTCACCCAGCTCTTTCTATTCTAAACGCCGGTCGTATCGAGTCGACGCAGGGTAACTTCCAATTCTATATTGATGGCGTGACTGCATCTACCGCTCGAATATTAGAGGTTCTAGATCGCGAGCGTATAACCGTGGCCGCTGCTTTAGGGGTCAACGCAATGACTGCGATGGATTGGTTAGTAATGGCATACGATGCAAAAGGTTCACATCTGGAAGATGCTATAAAAAATAATCTAAGTTATTATGGTATTCGCGCCCCAACGACCTTGGAGCATCGCTACATTAGTGAAGAAGTACCCATGAGTCTGGTACCTATATCTGAACTCGGATTAAAATTCGGTGTAACTACTAGGGGAATAAACGCGATAATATCTTTAGCAAATCTAATTCATGAAACTGATTATAAAACACGTGGGCGAACGCTCAACAAATTAGGAATAAACGATTTGAGCGTTACTGAACTAAAACAATATGTAACAAAAGGTGTTATACCTGAACACGGTAACTCCGCACTACCTACCTTAATCTAAACGATTGTTAGGGGTCTTAACCTAAATAAGTGGGACCGCGGGGATTCGAACCCCGGACCTTTACCGTGATTTTTAGTCATTTCGGTTATCAGCGTCGCCGGATCTTTTTTCAAAGATACTCGAACGCTCCTCGGCCCAATTTGCAGAGGTTAACCATGCTGAGCTACGGTCCCGCATACGGGAAACCATACATTCTATTTTCAGTAAATAGCTCTCGGTTCTTCGGTCCCACTCCAACTTCTTGTTAATGTCTGTTTAAAGTTTATTGTTTGGCTGATTGCCTAAATTATATTCTATTTTTTCAAAATAATAATATATTATCTCCAATATTCAAGCGTAATAGTTTAATATCATAACATGCTTCTCTTTCAGTTGGTGTATTTAATGTCTGGTAAAGAATTATATGATCAGATAAAGAACGCAAAAGTATACGATCTCGGTCAGCCATATTGGTTCGGTATGCCTGTTCACCCTGCAGATCCGCCGTTCCTTTTTTTCCTCTACAAATACCATGAGCACACGCAAGAACATTTCAAAGAGATTGCCCCTGGCTTCGCCGACTCAATAAGCTTGATTACAACTTCAATGCATTCTGGTACACACTTTGACGCTCCAATACATATGTCTCGGAACCTCAAAGTCTTAGGTCATGATATTACCCCATATGAACAAGACAGTGGGTACGTTAATCTTCCAGACCCCTTGCATAGTATGGAAAAGGTGCCTCCTTTGATTTTACGAGCAGTGTTAATAGATATTCCATCATTTAAAAACGTCGACATACTTCCTGAAAGATATGAAATAACTCCAAATGATCTAGAAGGTGCTTTAGCGATGGAGAATGTCGAAATCAACGAAGGCGACTGTGTTCTAGTTCGCACCGGATATTCACGTTTCTTCCAAACAGATTCAGAAAAATATCTCCGTAGGTTCGCTGGATTAGGTGCTGATGCTGCTCGATGGATTGCCTCCAAAAAAATTAGGCTATTTGGAATAGATAATCTTGCTATCGGCGTTCCGAAGCCATTTGAATGCCACAACATCTTCCTCTCAGATAACGGAATATATACTATGAAAAGCCTAAACCTTGAAGAGTTATCTAAAGATAAGAAATTCATATCCACTGTTTTAGTTCTACCCTTAAAAATTAAGGGTGGAGAAGCATCATTGATAAGGCCCACAGCCCTAGCCTAATCTAGGGGGTTCCTTTTTTATTATATGCCCTAAATTTCTACAGATTACCTTAAAAGCAGGTTTATGATAACATCGACCTGATAAAATATGAGTTGGGGAACAGCACCGGGAAGTGTAAAGGTCGCAGATGAAATTGACTGGGTCAGAAAACCTACACCTCCAGGGAAGCGATTAAACGATCAAGTGGTCCTTGTAACTGGATCATCTAGAGGCTTCGGAAAGCTAATTGCACTTGCAGCTGCAGATGAAGGTGCCCATGTTGTGGTGAACTATGTCAAGTCTAGCTCGGCTGCAGAAGAAGTTGCCAAAATGATACAAGACAAAGGACGTAAATCTATAGCAGTTCAGGCTGATATATCCAAATGGGATCAAGTAAAATCAATGGCGGATACAGTGTGGGATAACTTCGGGAAATGCGATGTCCTAGTTAATAATGCAGGTGAGACAGCTGCTACAAAGATGTCTTGGAGGGACCTAACTGAGGAAATGATCGATGAAACTCTCGACCTTGACATTAAAGGAACTTTACTCTGCACACATGAATTCGGAAAGCGGATGCTTGACAATCAAAAGGCTGGAAACATAGTCAATATATGCTCAAATGTTATTGTTACTGGAAGCCCAAGAGCGCCAGAGTATGCTGCTGCTAAATATGGAATACTCGGCATAACAAAATCATATGCTCTTGCATTTGCTCCATATGTTCGAGTCAATGCGATTGGACCTGGATATATGGACACTGAATCACTAAGAAAAAGACAAGATTGGACTGAAGAACGAAGAAAGTTTATGATAAGTCAAACACCTGCAAAAGCTATAAGCAAACCCGAAAACATAGCCCATATAGTTATGTTCTTAGCTTCTCAAGACTCGTTTCATATGACTGGAAACATAGTCATGTGCGACGGCGGATTCGGAATGCCTGGCGCATAAAACTAAATATTTGATTTAGCATAAGCTAAACCAAGGCTTACGCTCCCATACTTTTCTTATTTTTGAATACTCTGATTTTGAAAACTGGGAAGCAATTCTTTAATACTTACTAAATATCAAATTAGGAGTGACTAAGTATTGGCTGCTGAAATAGATGTTAACGCCGTATTAGATAAGATTGATCGTAAAGAATTAACTAACTGGGTCGTAGAGATGGTCAGGATTGTTAGCCCGACTGGCTCAGAAGCTGAAATGGCTGATTATATGGAGCGACAATATCTCGATCTAGGAATGCAAATAGTAAAACAAGAGATCGAAGAAGGGCGCTCAAATGTTATCGGTATCCTAAGGGGAACAGGTGGCGGTCCAACACTCCAATTCGACGGGCATCTTGATGTCTCATTCACAGGACAAGAGCCTTGGATGAGGGGAGCAACAACTGCCGATATAGGCCGGGTTGATACCATCCAAGGTGAAGAATGGGTCTTTGGCGCAGGAAGCTTTAACATGAAAGGCGCACATGCAGCATACCTCGGAGCGATTAAAGCAATTGTTAACTCAGATATTAAACTAAAAGGCGACATAATGCTAACAGCTACAGTTGGAGAAATCGAGGCTTCCCAAGTCGACGAATTTCAAGGAAAATTGTACAGAGGATATGGGGCAGGCGCAGCTCATGCCGCGTCCCACGGAATAGTTCCAGATTTCGCTATACTCGGTGAACCTACAGGACTTGACCTGATGATTGGTCATTTTGGATCATTCTGGGGCAAAATAACCGCGAAAGGTGGAACAGTTGTTCACACAGCCTGGTCAAGAGATGTGACTAACAAAATCGAGCAGATGCCCAAAGTAATACAGAGATTAATTCAATGGAAGAAAGATTTTGAAGAAAAAACTGTATACAAAGGATATCGAGGGATAGTTAACATCGCCTCAATACAGGGAGGTCGTCCTTGGAAGGGTTCGAGAACTCCTGATGAGGTAAGTCTTTACCTGGATATTAGGTTTCCGCCGGGGCTGTCTCCTCTATATATTAAGGCCCAAGTTGAAAAAGTAATTTATGAACTAAACCAAGATGATCCTTCTCTACTACTTGAACTAACACCTTATTGTACTAATCCTCCCACAGAAGTAGGTGAAGATGAATATATTGTAAAATCTATTAAATCCTTCCATAAACAAGTTACTGGTGTTGAGCCTGCTACGACTTATGAGTTATGGTATTCTAACGCGCCGCCTTTGAACGTCATGGGCGCAAAAGCTATTAACTATGGGCCATCCGGTGGGCGAAAGATAAAAGGATTAAGCTTATCAGACCGAGACCGTGAATATCTCAGTGTTCAAGACCTCTATGATATTACTAAAGTTTATGCATTAGTCGCTCTTGACATATGTTCAAAACCACGTTCTGAAGTGCGGCCTGACCTCAAATAGTTAATAAAAGTTAATGGGTGGTCTTTAGCACATCTTTATGAAAACGGCAATAACAAAAAGCTTATAGAATCTCTATTTATTCCTTAATAGAGTGTAAAATATTTGAAAATTGCTACTTTTATTGACCCAAATTCCAAACAAGATCGAATAGGCTTTATTCATGGATCAAAAGTGGTTGACCTAACAATTGCGTACTCCTCACTTCTAGCTAATAAAGGTGAATCCGACCCATACAGCTCTGCCGAGAGTTTAATTCCTCCGTCAATGCTAAATATGCTGCGAGGTGGAGAACGTTCAATTGACGCTGTAAAAAACACAATTAATTATATGAGTGAAATTGTTGAAAAAAATGAGGCAATTGCTGGCCCTCAAGGTGAAGCAATGATATATGATCTAGACTCAATCAAGATAAAAGCCCCTGTTCCTCGGCCTGGGAAGATAATTCATACTGCAGGAAACTTTATGGAACACGCTCGAGAAGGCAGTGCAAGTGGGTGGGCGTTTGCTATGCCCCATTGGATCTCATTTTTAAAATGTCCATCAACAATAATCGGTACAGAAGAACCCATAGTCTATCCTCGATTGACAAAAAAACTAGATCATGAAATTGAGCTTGGGATAATAATAGGGACGGGTGGTCGATATATCTCTGAAGATAAGGCGTGGGACCATATCGCCGGTTTTACCATTTTTGTCGATGTAACTGCTAGAGATATTCAATCAACTGAAATGAAGAACGGTTTACTAAATTTAGGGAAAAACCTTGATACATTTGCACCTTTTGGACCTTGCATGGTTCTTAGAGATAGTATAGGTGACATCCACAACCTGAAAATAGAGTTACGCGTAAACGGTGATCCTAGGCAAGTCTCAAATACCAATCATCTATCAGTAAAAATAAATGAGATAGTATCCCACTGGTCTGTTATGAGTTTAGAACCAGGAGATATTATCACAAGTGGAACAGTCGCTGGAGTGGCTGCGTTTAGACAACCTGATCCAACCCCATACTGGTTAAAACCCGGCGATATAATCGAATCTGAGATCGAAAACATCGGGATTCTAAGAAACCCTGTTGTTGAAGATAAGTTAACTGATGAACAAGAATCGTGGCTAAAGAAAAGAGAGGGGCTATTTGCTCAATAAATTGCGAAGGCGATTAAATTCTCCATCACTTATTTTCAAATCTAAAACTATGATAAATCTACATAAGAGCTGTTGAAAAAATAATGTTTAGTGGAGAAGCAGAAATACAAGCAAGACGCAAAACACTATCCGTGTTGCAAGATGAGGCTAAACGGGTTCTAGACGCTGCAAGAGATCTGTCCGCATTATTTGCCTCTGTTCTAAACGACGATTTTAAAAATGTTCAGGAATCCGTGGAAAGAATAACTAAAATTGAAGAGGACGTCGAAAATCTATGGCGTATGCTAACACGGGAACTCGCAGAGATCGGAACTATGATTTTAAACCGGGAAGATGTTCTACGGGCGGCTTACGAAGTGGAAGAAATCGCTGGTTACATCACGAGTGTTGCGTTTAGACTTGCAAACATAAAGATCCAAAGTCTAAGAAACTCAAATCTAAGAAGTGAGGTAATCGCGGTTATCGACATCGCGGTTGAGATGGTTCAACGATTAAACGAAGTTGTACGAGCGTTAACAATTAACCCCACAGTCGCAATAGATCTAGCGCAAAGTGTACAAAAACTGGAAAGACAAATGGACACCAGATTCAGAGCCTTAATAATCCGAGTCATGAACGAGATCGATTCGGTGAAGGACGCGATTATGCTAAAAGATATACTTGAACGAGTGGAAACGATGGCTGACCGATGTATGACCGCGTCAGACTCAATCACAATTATCGCATTAGGATACTAAGCTAACCTAAAAAGAAGTGCGCCAACATGCACGGCGATCTGCTAGGAAACAGAATAGTTATCTGGAATATAGAAGAGGCAAGATCAGCTTTTCGTGATGGATTCTATGGAAAGCCACTTGGCATTCATAAACCAAAAAACGCTGAATTCACGGCTCCACTGATACTCGACCTGTTAGAAGGCTACTACTTAGCAAACAAAGGGAAACTAAAGATTTGTAAGCCACCGTCGGGGAAAAAGGTCAATATCAAAACAATAGAGAAAATATGTAGATCCGAGTATGTTGATTTTGAAGAAAAATTCTCAGTATATGAGAAGTTACGTGACGCTGGCCTTGTAGTAAGTCCTGGCATCAAATTCGGATGCGATTTCACGATTTACGAGCATGGTCCTGGAATTGACCACGCGCCGTTTCTTGTTGAAGTTGTTAACCCCGATCAACAGCTTACAGCTACGCGTATAATTCTTTCAGGTAGACTTGCGACAACTGTTAGAAAGCATTTTATCCTCGCGGTGACTGATACTGAAAAGAAAAAAGTTGATTTTATCTCTATAGATTGGTGGAGAGCTTAACAAATCCTTTTATTTATCTCCCCATAGTTAGATGATTAGATATTTTGACTGCCATCAAAAGAATAAGTGATTCAGCTGCGTCCTTATCTTCGTTTATGATGCCTTCTGACGCCAATCCTAGTGGAAATGTCTTCGGTGGGTCAATCATGAAATTAGTTGATCAAGTAGGTGGAATAGTCGCCGCAAAACATTCCCAATCGCGGATTGTGACCGCCTCAGTTGATCGCCTGGATTTTCTCGCCCCAGTCTATATCGGCGACGTAGTGACTCTCATAGCTTCTTTAACCTACATTGGGAAAACATCGATGGAAGTCGGAGTTAGAATAGAATCTGATAATCCTATAACCGGTGAACATCGACACACTGGTAGTTGTTACCTAACTTATGTGGCGTTTGATGAAGCAGGGAAACCAAAATTGATTCCTCAAGTAACTCTGGAAACTGAAGAAGAAAAGAAGCTATGGCAGCAGGGCGCTATTCGAAAACAGCGACGCTTATCACAGATGGGTCGGTTTAACCTTCCAGGCTAAAATAAGCGAAAACTGCGCCATTTAATGAGGTTATCCTTTAAATTACTTATTGTTTTTTGATTTCTCTACTTTTTCTTCGAGCTGCAAGACCTACAATACGCTACCCCTGATGGTACAGGTTTACCGCAATCCGAACATTTATCCCTCATATTCTCAATCTTCCTAGCGGACTTTGGAGTAAAACTGCTCGACTTTGAAACACTGCTTGACTTCGAAATATTGCTTGACTCTGAAAAACTGGTTGACTCTGAACTTGGTTGACTCGGGGTTCTTGATTGAATACTATTCAGATCCGGTGAAATCATAACGATTAGTCCGAAAAACGCAATCAAACCTGAATAGCCGGAAAATTCCCAAGGTGTTGAAATCAAGGTAATAATTGAGATTATTACTATCATTAGTCCCATCATTGCCCTAGGATTAGAACGCGCCATCTTCCCCGCATTATATGTATCAGACGTTAATTAAAAACATTCAACTTAAAATTAATTGAAATCTATTTAGGTTAAGATCTAGAATATAATTTATATCAATGGGATGTGATGATTCAATAATTTGAAAACGGCGCGAATTCTTGTCACAGGGAAAGTTCAAGGCGTCTTCTATAGAGTAAGTGCAAAAAAAGCTGCTGATGATCTAGGGATAACTGGATGGGTTAAGAACCTTAAAGATAATCAGGTTGAGTTATTAGCTGAAGGCGACTATTCTAAACTACTGACACTTATTGAATGGTGTAAACATGGTCCTCCAAGTGCTTATGTAACCTCTATTGAAGTAGAGTGGGCCGCTGTGTCTTCACATTTCTCCGACTTTCAAATCCGCTGAACTATAGTTGCTATATTAATTATGATTCTTTCTCTAAAAACTTTATTTAACGAAATAGTTATTCAAAGATTATTATAACCTATGACATACTCTAGATTGTGGCGATAATAATGACCAAGAAAGTTGCTTTGATTAAAGGAGATGGCTGTGGACCTGAGTTAGTTAATTCCATGATAAACGTATTTGAAGCTGTGAACTCTGAAATCCAGTTAATAACCTGCGACGCTGGATTAGAATGGTGGCAAGTCAACGGAGGCCAATCTTTTATCCCGCCTGAAACCTGGGAAATTCTCGAAACTTCAGATGCATGCTTTAAAGGGCCAACAACAACTCTGCCCGACCCCAATACCCCGCGAAGTGTAGCTGTAAGCTTAAGGCAAAGACTCAAACTGTATGCAAATATTCGGCCGATTAAAACATTCCCACGAACTGTTGGGCCTCTTGGAGAAGTTGATTTCGTATGTGTGAGGGAGGCCACCGAGGGACTCTATAGTGGACTCGAACACAGAATCTCTCAAGATGTAGCCATCACAATAAGAAAGATAACTAGGCAGGCATCAGAACAAGTCGCGAAAAAAGCCTTTGAAGAAGCTAGGCAACGAGGTTGGAACAAAGTCACAGTCATCACAAAAGGCAATATTCTAAAAGAAACTGATAGCTTATTTTACTCCGCAGTTAGTCAAATAGCGAAATCTTACCCCGAAATATCTATAGAAGAATACTATATAGATAATTTCGCTCAGCAGCTGATAAAAAACCCTCAACGTTTCAATCAAAGTATCATATTAAGCACAAACCTATTCATGGATATTTTATCTGAAGAGGCGTCAGGGCTAATAGGCAGCATAGGATTAGTGTACTCTGGTAACTTCGGTGATAACTATGCAATGTTCGAACCTGCTCATGGAAGCTCCCCGAAATATAAAGGGCAAAACAAAATCAATCCCACAGCCACTATTCTTTCAGGCGCCTGGATGCTTAACTATCTCGGTGAAAAAGAGAAATCAAAATCCATCTTTAAGTCAACAGAAGAAGTAATATCAAAAGGCACAACAGTTACTTACGATCTTGGTGGAACATCTACAACATCTGAGATGGCCGAAGCAATAGCAACTCTAGCGCGAAGCAATCTTAACATCTAGATTGTCCTTAAAGATGCAAAATATATATCTTACAATGGTTATTTTAAATATTATTAGTGATATTTGAATGGATGATGTATCTGATATAACCATAGTGGGCGCAGGGCCTACCGGGCTATTTGCCGCGTTCTACGCTGGTCTTAGAGAAATGAAAACAAATGTGGTGGAAAGCTTATCCGAACCCGGCGGGCAACTCGCAGCATTATATCCTGATAAATATATTTTTGATGCTCCCGGTTTTATGAAAATCCTGGCAAGAGATCTAGCTAAAAATTTGTACGAGCAAGCAAAATCAGTTGGCCCAAAATTCCACTTCAATGAGACAGTTGAATCACTTGAAACCAGTGAAGACGGAGTTATGGCTTTATGTACAAATAAAGGGCGCCACCTCACCAAAACCTTGCTTATCACAGCAGGTGTCGGATCATTTCATCCCCATAAAATCGGGATACCTGAAATAGATCAATATGAGGGCAAAGGTCTACACTATGTGGTGACCGAGAAAAAACAATTCATAGATAAAAGAATCTTAATTGTTGGCGGTGGTGACTCAGCGCTAGATTGGTCACAAGCGCTTGATAGTCAAGCTAAGCATATCACCCTAATCACCAGGCGAGGTGTTTTTAGAGCTCACGAGAAATCGGTTGCGGCTGTTCAATCCCTTGGAATAGACATATCCACATTCTCTGAATTGAAAGAAATACGCGGAAACAATTCTGTTGAGGAAGCTATAATCCAAAATAATCAATCTGGCGAAGAATCAGTTATTAAAATAGATGAAATACTTGTCCTTATAGGGTTCAAAGCTGATCTGGGCCCAATAAAAGAATGGGGCCTAGATTTAGTAGGGCGTTCAATAAACGTTAACGGTAAAATGGAGACAAATATAAAAGCTATATACGCCGCCGGTGATATATCCACTCAACCTGGATCTGTTAAACTCAACTTAATTGCCACCGGGTTCTCCCAAGGAGCTATTGCTGTAAACGCCGCTAAAAAATATCTCGTGCCTACAGCGCCAAATTTTGAGCATAGCTCCGAAAAAAAGAGAAATCTGCAATAATTATTCGATGTTAGTGGAAATTTAGGTTTACAAAAAACGTAAACCTCTTAATTGCTCCTAGATCTCCGATTCTCTATTTTATAAGATGAAATTCTCATAAAGGTTGATCAATCTTGACCTTGATTGCTTTAACTTGCATGTTGTAATCCTAATACATGTCACAGCAAATTCCACAGAATAAATATCCTAGTTTTCCCAGCGCTGGCTCTAAAATAGAGAAGCTTAATTGGTATTCAAATTACCTTATTTCGGAAGCATTAACTAAAGAAAAATCCGGGAAAACCGATGATGCAATAAAAGACTTCTTAAAAGCTGCTGACATTTTACTTGTTATGGCTAAAAGTCACGAAAACTATGCAAAATGGAAAAAGTATTCTGATAAAGCTATAAAGTGCCAGGAAAAAGTGAAATCTCTAATCAAATAGAAAGATGTTTTATTAGGGAAGCCGATTTCTTCCTACGCTATTACAACTAATGTGTTTGTTGATCGCACTGACTTTATTGTCCTAATTTTCTCCGTGATACATTCATTAATTGACTCTATATCGTTTGCTTCTATTTCTACTATCAGATCATAAACTCCGTAGAGTGTAAATGCTTGAGATATATGCTCCAGTTTCCTTACTGATTCTATGATATTAATTTCATTCCCCATATCTGCGTTTATCAGGACATATGCTTTGGTCATTTGATCGAGGACAGCTTTCAAAACTGCTCTATTAAATATATCGACTGTTTTTTTGATCTTGAGCGCTGTTTCCAGCTGATTAAACTGTTAGAATCAGCTCTTTGAATATGTGTGTAAATCCGCCTATTAGGTGAATTAATTCAAGTCGTTTTTCATAGGATTTGTGTTTGCAGTGTTATTTGTTTAATAATTCAGTAACGCTTCTCATAATCTTGTGTGACTCGACATTCTTTTCTACTGTTATTGCGTAAATCTTGTTATTTATCTCCATAAGAATTAAATCTAGTTTGTCGTGGTGAAATACGACGCCGAAACTGTCT
>CAYNJB010000018.1:0-12637 GCA_964397515.1 uncultured Nitrosopumilales archaeon
CAATATATCAGTGAATTATAACGCCGTTTTTTACTGTTTTCCGTAAAAAAGGAATACACCCCCATCCCCATGTATCTCTGAGGACGTAAATTGAACCGAAAATTACCGACGGCAATAGCTTTGGGAGTATTTCTCATTGCGGCCACTATGGCATACGGGTTCCAAGCCGGCACTGTAGTCTCTGAATCGTTCGGAGTGCAGGGCTGGGTCCAAGTAACTCACTTGAGAGACGGTCAGGTCCTATCATTCCAAGAAAGTCATAACGTAATCACAACAACGGGTGTAGATGTGATCGCTGAGCAGATTGGGTCAACAAGCCCAGCTACTAATGGTGGAAACTACATCGCATTAACCAACAACACTGATGCTGCAAGTTCAAGCAGCACAACACTCACAGGCGAAATCACAAGAACAACCACTCAAACCATCCGGATACTCGAAACCCTCAACGTATCCACAGCGGCGATCAGCTTCAAAAACTTCTACGCAACAATCACCGAAGCAATCCAAACAACCGACGCAATCCAAAGAATACAAAGCATCGCAAGAACCTTAACCCAACCCATTAACCTTAACTTTGTAACCCAGAGAACCACGGAAATCAGCAGAGGCCTATCTGACGCAGTAAGCGTCGCAGTTCAGCAACTCCAATCCGAGCTAGAAAGCCGATTCACACCAACCAAAGTCGTTGTCATCGCGCTAATGCCCAAACTAATCAGCGAACAAGCACCCCTAATCCTAGACACTAGGGAAAACCTCAACGTAGAAATCAAGGTGAACTCCATAGACGAAGCAGCCCAGTTCCACGTCACACCAGTCACGCAACCAGAGATAGACACACCTCCACCGCCAAGCACAACCTTCATAGTAGCCCCAGTTGAAATCGAAATAGAGGAACTAGACGCTGAAACAGCCGCAACATTCAACGCAACAATCCGACTATACTACACCCAAGAAGAACTACTCGCAACCGGACTACAAGCCTCCGAGTTGTCACTCTTCACATACAACGAGACCATCCCGCAGTGGATCGCGGTCCCAAGCACCGTGAACGAGGAAGAACAATACATAGAGGCACTCACCTCACACTTCAGCAAATGGACCATAATGGGCAAACCAATCACAGCAGCAGGCCTATTCGACGTCATAATCGGAATGGGTGACATCATGTCCAGCCTCCAGAAACTATACTTGATGCCTCAGTCAGACATAGTAACCGCGTTAACCTTCACTAACATGGGCGGTGAACCAAGCAACCTAGTCGTCAAATACTGGCTAACTAACCCGCAAGGCGAAACAGTTCTGAGCCGAACCAAATCCATGATGGTAAACCCCAGCCAAACCACCAGCCTACCAATAGAGATAGCAACCTCCGCACCAGGGACATACAAGCTGAGCACGCAAATCATAGCGGACGGCGTAGAATCAGAGCAAGTAGCAAGAACCTACCAGGTGACCAGCTTAGACATCTACGGGTTCATGGCGTCCATACTCATAGCGATAGTCGGGGCGGTCGCAGCGGTCACATACACTCAGAAACGCAGCAGACCAATACCCAGCCAAAAAGCACGATTCGAATACCCACTATAAGCCAGCAAACGAATTTCTCGAAATCTGTTAAAGTATAGTTCAAATAAGCATGTTTATTTATTTGATTATTTCAGATGAATAAGACATATTTTTGACGTTCTGTAAACACTGTGGAAAAGAAGTATTAGATTCAGACGAGTTTTGCAGTAATTGCGGTAAATCAATAAAAGATGTTCAAACATATTACGAAAAATCAACCGGTGATAATCAATTTGCTACTTTGGTGGAGCGATTTGTAGCTGTATTAATCGACATGATAATTTTAGGTGTTGTCTTGGCCATCATCTTGATTCCTTTTGGTATAATTGCTTTGATTGTGTCACAATTTGGATCTTTGTCGAGTCTATTCTTTGGTGTGCCACAGCTCTTTTGGTACGGTCTCTGGATATTATATTTCACATACTTTGAATCAACTTCCGGCCAAACTTTAGGTAAACGCCTTGTAGGAATTAAAGTTGTAACTGAAGATAACGGTGTCCTTGATATAGGAAAATCCTTGATCAGAAATGTTTTAAGAATTATTGATTGGCTTCCATTTATCTTCATTATCGGAGCTTTTCTAATCATATTCACCGATAAAAAACAGCGATTAGGTGACTTAGTTGCAAAAACAAAAGTTGTGAAAGCCTAAAATGTATTAACTGTTGTATCTAAAAATTATTATGATTATTTATTAATCACAGTAATAATTTATCGTAATCTCTACATCGTTTTACGTATAATGATAGGTTAGAAATTGTGGATTTTATCCAATTATGTTTTGTAGAATAATTATTTTCTTTTTATTTAGTTCATTTAGTTTTCTCGTTTAAGCATTTATTGCATGTCTTTCTTACAACATCTATATGTTCTGGACAAACTGTTTTTCCGCAAACCCTGCATTTTTGCGCTCTAACTCCCTTTTTAGTTAGGTCTATTCGTTTTTTACAAACTCTACAAACTGGCATAACAACAACACCCACTTCTTAGTAGCTTTTTAATACTCCTAATCGAATCTTAATTAAAATTATGTTAATAAGTACTTTCTAGTAAGGCAAGGAGTAATAAGTTGAAGGTGATAACTATCAATTACTTTGGAGTGTCTTCTATTATTACGCGTAAAAAGAAACAATCACTCTCATTTGACGAGGAATTAAATTTATTTGATTTAGTTAAATTATTAACAAAATTATATGGTTCATCTCTCAAGAAACTATTCTTTGATAAAGATAATGAATTCAAACCTTTAGTAATGTTACTTATTAATGGAAAACCTGTTGAAGACTATAATTACATAATTAATTCGAAAGACGAAATCTCAATTACTCCGCTTATAGCAGGCGGATAATAATTTGCTCAAATAATAATTATCTGTATTGTATTTCTGTTAGATGTTCAAGTCAAATGAGTCCAGCCTTTACGTTTCAGTTTTTCAAACTTTGATCTTCCCTGTTTTTTTACTATTGGTTTACCTTTTTGTGTCCAACCAATATATTGTATCGTCGATTTTAATCTACTTGATAATTTACGTATTTCTGGAATCTTTTTTTTCGGTATTGTAAAAACTACTTCATATTCTTCTCCTGCATAAAAAACTAGTTCATCCAAATCTAACCTGTTTGATTTCGCGAATTCTCTAACTCCTTCACCGACTGGTATCTTATCCACTACTATTTCCAGTTGATTTTCTTCGGCTAAACTGTATAATGATAATGCTAATCCGTCACTGGAATCTATACTTGAAGACATGAAATTTTTTGAAGCTAGACTCACTCCTAAAGATAATTGTGGTTTAGGATATAGGACTGATTTAATCACCTTCTTCCTAAACATTGACTTAGTTTTACATTCATGACTTAGTATGTGTAAACCTGCCCCGCTGTAGCCAAACGGGCCGGTTACAGCTACTATATCTCCCGGTTTCGCCCCTTTTCTTTTCACAATTCTTTCTGAATTCCCTATCAAGATGCAATCTATGATTAAATCTTTAGTCTCATTTGTGTCTCCGCCTAGAAATTGTATGTTGAATTCTTTACAAGCGTCTTTCAAACCATATGCAATTTCTTCTAATTCTTCCTTTGTAGTACCTTTAGGTATTCCTAAACTTATTAGGAATGCTTTTGGCTTAACTCCTTTGGCAGCAAAATCACTTACACAGGCAACTACACTTTTTCGCGCAGCCTGCCTATAGGTCATATCTTTTGGTACATCTGTTTCTTTTACAAGTAAATCACATTTTATTACAAGTTTCCCTTTATCAACAGACGCATAGGCTATATCGTCACCTATCCTTGAATATTTTTTTGAAGGTTGACCTAATATTTCTCTAAATAGTTTAATTGTCTCCCATTCATTTGGATGTTTTATTGGTATTTGAGTTATTTTTTTCAAATCTTGTTCATTTGATAATTAGGTGTTTGCCATATGTGACGCATGTGAAAGTTCAGGCAGTATCAACTTTAGCGCAGTAATTACTGCGTCTGGAGATCCAGGTAGACAAAATACTAGTTTACCCTCAATGCTTCCAGCTATGCTTCTAGATAGATATGCTGCTGTGCCTACTTTTTTATAACTCTCCAATCTAAATATTTCTGAAAATCCGTCCATTTTCTTGTCTAATAATGGTTCTACTGCTTCAACTGTAACGTCACGACTAGACAGACCTGTTCCCCCCATAAAAATAATAACATCAAATTTCTCTTTGTAAATATTATTGAGGAGTTCTAATCTTACAGATCCAATATGGTCATCTATAACTCTGTTTAGACTTACTTTATGCGAATTATCCTTGATTATTTTGACTGCTTTTTTGTAGGACTCATCCTCAAAGGAAATATCTTTCTTAAGTTTATTATATCTTGAGCTGCTTACAGTTATCAATGAAATAGATAACGTCTTTTTTGACTCCGATCTATGCTTCTCATGGGACTTCATTACCTTTTCACTTTCCTAACAACTCTAACACTCTGGATTATTGTGTTTGGGTATTGTCCATTTTCGTCTTTTTCATACATTTTTGCAACATCCCAAATATTCAATAAAGCAACCATTGCTGCTGTTAATGCCTCCATCTCAACTCCTGTTTTTTCTGACGCTATGACAGTAGCTGTAACTTTCAGCCCCCAATCTTCAACCACAAAATTAATCCGCGTGTTTTCTATTCGTAGAGGATGACAAAGAGGAATGATAAACGGTGTAATCTTTGAAGCCATTATTCCTGCTAGTGTACTAATCTGAATAGGATCACCTTTCTCTACTTTACCTTCTCTAATTAATTCAACAGTTTTTCTTGATAAATGAATTTCACCTTCTGCAGTAGCTTCCCTGTAAACAGCTTCTTTTGAATGAACGTCAATCATCTTTACACTCATAAAATCTCTACATTATTAACAATAATCGGGTGTTTATTTGTGTTATCTTCCGATCTGGGCAAAAATAATTTGAAATGTTCTTCTTTATGCGATGCTGTAAATTGTAGTCCCGCGGGCAGGATTTTCAGATCCGGATTAATCGTTTGAACCTGCGACACTCCGGTTCCTGTAAGCTTAGTAGGCTTTTAAGGCGAGCCAGAGCAAGCCTCTACAGCATCTCCCCTTTCCTATAGAAAGGTCGGAAGCTCTACCAAGCTGAGCTACCGCGGGACGATACGTATACCTTAAAGATAGTTAAAAAAGGCTTTCGGATATTATTTGAATTTGACCGAAAATCTTTAGCAAAAGTTATTTTGATTTTAAATATTAAACTCCTACCTAAGTTATGCTTATTTTCAATAACTTGGAAAAGTCATTATTAGAACTTAGCTTTGAACGCAACAACTTAAAAGATCTTAGTAAATTCTCTCCCCAATCGAACTAATTTAAGCTTGTTAAAGTGGTGGACCGAGAGGGACTTGAACCCTCGACCTTCCGAGATCTTGACCGTTTATAGGTTTGCAAGTCGGATATTCTACCGCTGAACTACCGGCCCATATTATTGAAGTATATTCAGGTTTGAAAAACTGTGACTTATGTATTTGCTTTATTAAATCTCGTCTTGACTAACATCTGCTCTATTACTTTCCATTGAACTTTGGTTTTCTTTTTTCTAAAAATGCTTGCGCTCCCTCTTTTTGGTCATGGGTTGAGAAACAGTTGATAAATGCTTCAGTCTCATAATCTAGCCCTGAAAACATGTCTGTCTCAAATGATTTATTAACTGTTTTTTTAGCGATTTTTAGAATTAAGGGGCTTTTTGAAAGTATTTTTCCTACATATTCATTAACCGTTGCATCTACTTCCTCAAGTGGAACAACTTTGTTAATTAAGCCTATTCTATAAGCTTCTTCAGCATCGATTGTACCACCTGCAAAAATAAGCTCTTTCGCTATTCTTATACCAACAGCACGTGGAAGACGCTGTGTCCCCCCAACTCCTGGAATAAGTCCAACATTGATTTCAGTTTGCCCAAACTTTGCGTTTTCAGATGCAATGATTAAATCACATGCTAGAGCAAGCTCTAATCCCCCTCCGAATGTATGCCCTTTTATCGCAGCTATCACCGGTTTACTGAGGCATTCAATTGTTCGAGCTACTTGCTTCGCAAGTTTAACATATTTTCTAGCTTCAACTGCATTCATATCTAGGAATATTTTTATGTCTGCTCCAGCGCAAAAAGCTTTTTCTCCTGCACCTGATAAAATGACTAATCGTATTGTATCATCTAAATCTGCGTCTTCTAACGCTTTTAGTATCTCCCTACGCGCTTCTATGTTTAATGCATTCATTTGTTCAGGTCTGTTAATTATTATTTTTGCGACTGCTTCACTTTTTTGATAAATAATGTTGTTAAATTGCATGACTGTGATATGTGTAACTAGTTATTTATTCTTAAAGGAAGAATTCTTTAAATTTTTGAACCTTAATATGTTTGATTATCTGAAGAAAAATTCAACGGTCTCAAGATATGTTAGTTGGTTAATCTTCCTCATCTTCTGTTGAAGACTCATTTTCAAACTCATTAATCATGTCCTTAGAATATGGTTTTGTTTCTTCTTTTTTTGTGCTCCCTTTGGCAAGGTTTCCAGCATATTCTTCTGTAATTACTCGTGAGGTAATAAGGTTCACAAGTGAGTTAACTGACGCTACTCCGATTATCTTTCCCGTATTCTCTCTTATTTGTCTCCATTTTAGATTAGAATTGCCTGTCTTGGATAAATAGATAATTCCTAAAATATCTATTGCGTTTATGAAAGTTATATCTCTTATTTTTTTTAAAGTAACTTTATCAGCTGCCTCAATGTAAATTGATCCGTTATCTCCGTCTTTTTCAGGAAAAACCTCAGAATCATGTAAGTAACTTTCAGGTATAAACGATATACAAGTGCTATTTATCAAAAAGGCTCTAAAACTCTCCAATGATGCGGTTGTATCGATGTTGACCATTACCTAAGACCGCTAGGTCTATCTATTTAGTAATATTTACACTTTAACATCTACCATTATTTGATTTCAAAAAAAATATTGTTGAAAATGTGCTTAAGATGGAAAAATTGATTTAGCAAATCATTAAGAATTTAACTATGTTTGGTAAATGAATACATAAATGTTAACTCTATAAATTATTTTGAAAGTTAAAATAACATGTTGTTTCACATTAATATTAAACAAGAGTTTCTCCCTAATGAAAGATGGATTTGTCGAACATAAACAGCTGTACTTGAATGATAATTTACTTGGATGATGTCTAAAATTTGATACCCGAATTAGTTGTTCCAGCCGGTAGCTTCGATGCACTAAGAGCTGCTGTAAATAACGGGGCAGATGCTGTATATTTAGGGGGAAAGAAATTCAATGCAAGAGTTAATGCAAAGAATTTCTATCTTAATGAACTAAAACATGCTATCAACTACGCTCATGATCAACAAGTCAATGTATATGTTACTGTGAACACCCTTGTTGCAGATAGAGAATTAAGTGAACTTATCCAATATTTAGGAATTCTGGATACTATGGAAGTTGACGCCATAATAATTCAAGATCTTGGGATAATGAAAATATGCCGAGAAATATATCCCACTCTTAAGTTACATGCTAGCACACAAGCAACTGTTTACAATACTGCAGGTGTACAATTCTTATCCAATGAAGGTGTTAAAAGAGTAATTCTTGCACGTGAACTCTCCATAGATGAGATCAGAAAAATCAAAGAAGAATGTAACACTGAGGTCGAGGTTTTTTTACATGGCGCGTTATGCTTCTCATATTCTGGACAATGTCTATTGAGTAGCTTTATTGGTGGACGAAGCGCAAATAGGGGTAACTGTGCATCACCTTGCAGACTACCTTTTTCTATTGTTAATAGGAACGGGTCGTCTATCAAGTCTAAAGGAAACCATGTTTTGTCGATGAAGGATCTGAATCTATCAAAAAATATTGATGAGCTGGTTTCAGCTAATATTGACGCCGTTAAGATAGAGGGAAGAATGAAACGTCCTGAATATGTTGCAATAGTAACTAAGATATATAGAACTTTGATTGATGAAGGCTTAAGAAAACCTACATCTCTGGAAAAAAGAAATCTTGAAGCTATATTTAATCGTGAATTTACAACAAACTGTTTCTATGGTAATAATTTCTCTGAAGTAATAAACTGTGAACGTCCCGGCAACTATGGAACAAAAATTGGGGTTGTCACGAATTATGATTTTAACTCAAAAATTGCAACCGTTAATTTCTCAGAAGATACTTTTGTAGGTGATGGTTTAGAATTTAATACTATATCCGGACCTGAAGGATTTTTCATCAAAGAGCTGTTTCTAAAAGGGGAAAAAATTAAAAAGGCTCCTGCGAATTTATCTGTAGATATTTTCCTCCCGTTCAAACCTATTCTTAAATCATTTATCAGAAAAACTCATGACTCAATTATGATAAGTAAAGCTCGGAAGACATTTCAGGTTGGTCAACAAGAAAAAAAATATGATCATAATGATTCTAAAATTAGTATTAATAAAACCATTGGACAGCAGCAACTTTCATCATTATTAACTCATAACAAAAATAAAATTCGGAGAATACCGAAGATTTGTGCCGAGGTCGAAACCATTGAATCCCTTCAAGAAGCTCTAAGAGCAAATGTGAGCGAAGTCTACTTTGGAAACTTAACCAAAAACCCTTCAAAAGACTTAGATCAATATAAAGAAGCAATCTTAATGGCAAGAGAAAACAAGACACCAATTTCAATAGTATTACCTCAAATAATGAAGGATGAAAACCACTCAAAAAAAACACTGACAAATCTTGTTGAAGCCGGAGCAACCAAATTCTTAGTCGGCGACTTGGGCGTGTTTGGATTAGTAAACGAAATCGGTCAAGATGTTTATCTCGATTCTTCATTTAACATTTTCAATAAACTTACCAGAGATCTTCTTTTCAATTATACTCCAAGAATAACTTTATCACAAGAACTTCATCTTAATCAAATTGCCAGAATTGCTGGTGGAGCTCCAGGTGAAATCGAATATATAGTTCACGGACCTATTTCTCTGATGATCTCAAAGCATTGCCCAATTTCTAACATCTATTCACAAAAAAATAAAAATTTCTGTAGAACAAATTGTGATAAATCTGGGTATTATCTTAAAGATAGAAAAGAAGCCATTTACCCATTTTGGTGTGATCATCTTTCCAACATCCATATAATGCACTCAAAAGAAATTTGTTTAATTGAACATATTCCTGAACTTAAAGATGCAGGTGTAACTGTTTTCAGAATAAGATGCCAGTTTCACCGTCCAAATAATATTGGAAATTTAATAAAACTTTATGGCGAAGCTTTATCCCTAAATATCGGCGAATCTGATAACTATTCAACTCTAGCTTCTCTAAAGAAAAAAATACTTGATTTATCTGATCAGGACCTTACAGCAGGGAAATTATACACAGGTGTAGAATAAAACATCTTTCGTACGATCTATATTATCCTTTGATTTAAAATATGTAAAAAAATAGTAAAGGTGGATGATCCACCTATTTTTTATTTATTTGCCTTTAAATATTGGCTTTCGTTTTTCGATGAAGGCTCCCATAGCTTCCTTTTGATCTTCAGAAGTGAATAATGGAAGCTGTTCCATTTGTTGATATAGTAACCCCTCATTCAGCGGAAGTTCTGCACCGACATTAATCGTCATTTTGATGGCACCTATTGCTTTTGTTGGACCACTAGCAAGTGAAGTTGCAATGCGTAGAGCTTCTTCGTATAGTTTGTCAGCCGGAACTACCCAGTTAACTAAACCCAGTTTTTGAGCTTCCCAAGCAGAGATGGGATCAGCAAACATTAAGAGCTGCTTTGCCTTGAGTCTACCAACCCACCTTACCAATAGTTGTGAAACACCTGCGCCAGGCGAAATACCAACACCTACTTCTGGGTTAGCTAGTCTTGCGTTATCGGCTGCAACAATCAGGTCAAATCCATTGAGCATATCCATAACCGCAAAACCATTTATTGCTGCAATAATCGGTTTTCTCATTCTCATCATTTTCTTATAAACTTCAATCAGTCTACCATTAAATTTTAACATGAATTCAGGACTAGCCCCGCTAAATTCTTGTAGATCCCCTCCAGCGTTGAAGTTTGCACCAGCACCTGTGAATAGAATAGCTCTTATTTCCTCATCATCTTCACAAATATTGATTACTTCCTCAATCTCACTAACCATTTGCCGATTAACTGCATTCATAGCATCTGGTCTGTTTAAGGTGATTATGGCTACACCATCTTTTTTCTCATACTTAATTGCCTTATATTCTGACATTTTTGACCGCCACCTAGAAACATATATTGACTTTTTAGTCTTTCCGAAAAGTTGAACCTAAAGTAATACGCAAAACAGTTAATTAATCCATAAAGCGTAGTTAATCCCGTGAATATTTAGATGAGAGGGAAAGTAGCAATCGTTGGCTATGGTGAAACACCTTATAGTAGAGCAAGGGTCGATAGAGGCCAGCCCAAGTTAACCGCTGAAGAGTATAATAGTTGGGCTATGGAACTTGCATTATCTAGCGCAGGCTTATCAAAATCCGATTTTGACGGTCAAGGATTAGGCATTGCGAGTACAATCTATCCTCATGCTGAAATTTGGTCAGCTGAAATGACTCAGAATCTTGGAATAACTCCAAAGATATTGATTAGAGCGGATCAGGGCGGAGCAGCTGCAGCAGCATTACTTACCCAAGCTGCGTTCGCTATAAACTCCGGGATTGTTGACAAATTCATCTGCCTTGTAGGAGATGCACCCCTCTCAATGGAAACAGCTAGTGCCTCAGGAGCCAGAACTTGGAGATACGAAAACGATTTCATGTTGCCATTCGGGTTAATGGGACCTAATAGTATTTTCTCATTCATTATGAAGCGTCATATGCATCAATATGGAACGAAAAGAGAACATACGGGAAAAATAGCTATTACCCAAAGATATCATGCTTCTTTAAATCCAATAGCCTACTTGAAAAAACCAATAACTATGGAAGAATATTTAGGTTCAAAATCAATAGCTGATCCAATTCATCTATTAGATTGCTGTATCTCTGTGAACGGTGGTTTAGCATTCATTCTCACATCTGCAAACAAAGCTAAGGAAATAACAGATAAACCCGTCTATCTACTTGGATTTGGTGAATGTAATAATTATTATCATGGGTCAATTAATAGACCTGACATAACTTATACCGGCATTTACAAAGCTTCGGAAGATGCATATAAAATGGCGCAAATAAAGCCTCAAGACGCGTCTTTTGCAGAAATTTATGATGATTATGCTATAGCTGTTCTGATGCAACTTGAAGACTTAGGTCTATGTAAAAAAGGTGAAGGTGGATCATTTGTTGAAAAAACAGATATTTCTATAAACGGTCAATTTCCAGTAAATACCCACGGTGGACAACTATCTGCAGGTCAAGCAGGTATTGGAGGTGGTTGTTCAAGCTTGGTTGAAGCTGTTAGACAACTACGAGGTGAAGCTGGTAAACGGCAAATTAAAGATCCGAAGATCGGCTTAGTAACTGGAATTGGTGGATTAGCATATGGCGTTAACCTTATACATAATATTACTCTAGCGTTAGGAAACGAGTTGTAAATAGATGTCAGCCTCATCGGATATTTCAGAAAAATATTGGTCTTGGACAAAACCTGAAATCACTTCATTAACTAAACCATTTTGGGATGCTTTACTTAATCATGATCTTGTAATACAGAAATGTAAGAAATGTGGAGAATATCAGTGGTATCCAAAACCAAATTGTGCACATTGTGGTTCAAGAGATATAGAATGGGTTAAAATTTCAGGCAAAGGACAAATATATTCTTACGCCAAGATTGAAATGGTTGCAGGAAATTCACCGTTATTCAACAAAGAAATACCATATTATCTTGCTCTAGTAGAATTAGACGAAGGCCCACGAATATATGGAATGATGACTGAATGCGACCCAAATGAAGTAAAAATAGATAGCGCTGTTGAAGTTGTCTTCAAAGATTTAGAGAAAGATTTCACTATTCCTATGTTTAAACCAGTGAAAAAATCAGAATAACAGTACACCATAAAAACGCTCAAAGTTACCATGAAAGTCACTAATGACTCAAAACTCATTATTTCCTGAACGAATTAGGAATAATTCTGAAGTTTACGCTTGCAAATCCACGATTAAATTAATCTAGATTGATATAAGCGTTGATTTTTAAGCGTGGAAAATACCATTATGCCCCACTTGAACGGGGCATAATGTGGGGCATAATCAATTTTTATAATCATTAGTAATTTTCCTAGTAATTTTTAAGCCGTTTTTGTAATTTTGAGCGTAATACCGAAATACGGGCGGTTGGGGCGTAATATACCACTCTAGCAACTTTTTTTTGAGTTGAAAAAGCCATTATGCCCCATATTGAATGGGGCATTATACCGGAAACCCCTAGTAATGCCTTTTTTTTTAAGAATCCAGATTAGCGCATTATGCCCCATTGACACCGTTAAGGTTATATTTAGAACCTATAATTAACCAATTAATATGAAAACCGGAAGAATCAGCGATTCATTATA
>CAYNJB010000019.1:0-12544 GCA_964397515.1 uncultured Nitrosopumilales archaeon
GTGTTATTGGTTTTCCGAGCTTGGAACAAGATCCACATACTTTTAGGGCTCCTCCCTCGATAATGACTGATTGGGGTGCTCCATATATCGGCTGTCCGCATACTTCACATTGTTGTGGCATGTGCCATCTTTAAATAATTGGGGCATATAATCTCTTCGAAATTACCCCTATAGGTCCAAAAAGGCGTTCTACATATATCTTAGTTGATTTTCTAATTATCTGAATATAAATGGATGAGAATCGCAGAGTAAGTATGCTCCTCGACTATATTTTCGGCAAAGAAGTTAGCAAAACCATCTCAGGTTTAAAAGTTGACCTTAAGTTCTCTAAAAAAACCGGTCGCCTAAAAAATATTATGATATATGATAAATTGTTTGCCACTATGCGGGTGGATGGCGGTTTGGCTTTAACACTTGAAGGCGGTCAAATTTTAAATAGCTCGCCAGAATTCAGGCAAAACACTGTTAAAATAACAGAAGATGCATCTAAATATGTAGCGCTTGGGAAATCAGTTTTTGCAAAGCATGTTGTGGAATGCGGATCAAGAATTAAACCAGGATCTGAAGTGGTTGTTCTAGATTCAAATAACCACGTTTTAGCTGTGGGAAAGGCGATCTTATCCTCTAAAATGATGATCGATTTCTCCAGCGGAGTTGCTGTAAAAATAAGAGATTCAATCGAACCAGGTGTCCATCTAGAGGAAAAGGCTTAATGACTATTTATTTCAAGTAATTGGTGTTGAGTTATTATTGAGGGCAAATTTCGATAGTAGGCAAACCCGTAGAATGTTAGACAAAATGGGTGTAAATCTACAAGAAATGTCTGATGTCGAAGAAGTAATTATCCGAACATCTACAAAAGATTTGTTGGTAAAGGATCCAAGCGTATCTGAAATGAATATGAAAGGGATGCGAATATTCCAAGTTTCTGGATCTGAAATAGAAGAGCAGGTTAGAGAGCGCCCCAAATTCACCGAAGAAGATATTGTACTAGTCTCCCAGCAATCAAATGTTTCGAGGGAAAAGGCAATAGCCGCGCTTACGGATTCCAATGGAGACCTAGCTAAAGCTATTCTAAATCTATCAACATAGACTGCGTTAATAGCTAATCTTTATTACATGCATTTATGGAACTTTGAAGGTAGATATTGTCTCAACAATCAGATATTAAAATCGAGAAAGCAATTACCACTCTATCAGAAATGGAGCAGGAGATTGAAACAATAAAACTCCGAATTTCTGAAATAAAACGCGAGATCTTATCATATGCTCAGGAAGAATCCGACGATGCAAAGAACACAGCATTAACAATCGCCAACGAAAAAGTAAAAAAAAGCATTTCTAAAGTTAAATCTGAAACTGAAAAAGAAGCTAAAACTATAGTTGAAAAAGGAGAAAAAGATTTAATATTATTGAGGAAACAGATAGACAAATCATTTGCAAAGGCAGTAACCTTAGTAGTGAACGCAGTATCCGGTGATTAACAATTGAAGATCCGGGGAGAATTAGTAGATGAAACTTATTCAACAACAAAATCGTTTGCGAAAAAAGGAATGCTTCTGCAACGCCATGTCCTAGAAACTCTCTCCGAAGCAAAAGACTTAGATGATCTAGCTGCCAGATTAAAAGGAACACCTTACAATGAATCTGTTTCTAAACTTGAAAAACTCCAAAATTCAGAAACACTTGAGATGGCATTTCGGGAACATTTGGCTTCAACCCACTACGCAATCATGAGAGTATCTCCGCGATACCACTTTCTAACAGCTTATTATGGTAAATATTTGATTTGGAATTTAAAAACTATCGCCAAAGGGAAAGCTATTGGGTTAAGTCATGACGAAATTGCTTCAAAAATTAACTTCTTTGCAGAGGAGCAAGTTGGACGAAGAGACATAATAGTTCGCTCTTTAAATTCACCCGATCTCGAATCGATACCTAAAGCTCTCTTAAAGACTGAATTCTCTAAAGATTTGGCAGAAGCCATCAAAATTTACAGAACAAATTCTGATCTTTTAATATTTGATACATACTTAGATCGAGCTTTTTATAAGAATCTTATAAACGAATATAATCGTCTTACTAAAAAATTTTTTCCACTAGCAAAGCATGATCTTCCAGATAAAGCGAATGTTCGACCAATAATCTCTATAGATTTAGACTCATATAATATTATTAGTTTATTGCGCGCTAAAGTTTGGGATTTATCTGCACCACAATCGCGTGAATTGATAATTGCCCCAATATTTGATGTTCCACTGAAAAAGCTTGAACGTATTATTTCTTCCGGCAACCTTACTGAGGCATTAAAAAAGGTGAGCGAAACATCATATAAGCGTCTTGTATCTTCTGAAGTAAGTAATGAGGAATCAATCAATAAACTTGAAACTGAATTCAAATTGCTTGTCTATAAGCGTGCATTGAAATCTTTTACGTGGCAAGGAAGTGGACTCGGAGTTGATTTGGGTATGATAAGATTGAAAGAGCTAGAAGTACAGAATCTTTCTGCTCTTGCATTCGGCGTTGAACAGTCTCTCGGTTCTAGCAAGATTATCTCAAAGATGACCTTAATCTAGTTTTCACCCATTTTTTCCTAAGAGGCTTCGATCATTCATTTTTCTTTTATTTACCGTGTTGCCATTTTATTTTGATATACATAGTCTGTGGAACTATTTTCGTGAAGCTCATACCTGCCCCCTCATAGAATTTTGTGAACCACTCGTACAAGTGAAGCCTTATGTCTTGAATGTACACTATTAATCCTTCTAGTGCCATAACTCCCAAATTACCTACTATCCATAGCGGAATCATAGCTGGACCTGATGATAAAGTCATAGACACCGTAAACATTAATGCTGCATGAACTAAAAGCAGTATCCCAAGCCGTGCATAGCTTATTGTGTTTGCTAGAAATTCTACCATCCTAAGAAGGAATTCTACTACGCCAAATATTAATGCCATAAATGGGCTTTCTTTCTCTTTATGGTTCTTGTCCAAAATACATTCAATTGGTTTTCCTATAATAATCCAACCTGCTCCTAATATTGCAATTGGAAGAGTTATCATAGCTAGACTATTTGCGGCAATTGGATATCCCACGATATCTGAAATCAATGGTACACGATTTGTGCTTGACCATAGTGCTTCAAAGCTAAAACCTGCTGCTATGAACGACATGCTAAATCCCACACCAAAAATGTAGAGTATTAGTGATGGTATCTTTAAAGTTAAGAGTGCTAACTTGCTCTTTTCTCGCAGTCCTTTAACTATATCTAATATGAGCCCTATTGTGATGTGAATAACTCCTATCACAACAGATGTTGTTAATAAGATGGTTACTGTTTCTTGATTAAATTGGCCATGTTCTGTTAGTTTTAATATTTGGATTTGACTGAAAAATTCTCCGATGCCTGATAAAGTGCCCAAATGGATTCCAAACGCTTCACCTACAAGTAATCCCATAATTGCTGCTGCCCCACCAGCCGCCATCAATATAGTTCCCCAACTCTTGAGAGCCGGGCTACCCCTTATCTTCAATAATGTCCCTAAAAGAAAAAGCAGCATTCCTTGGCCAAAATCGCCAAACATCATCCCGTAAAAAAGTGGGAATACAAATGTTATCAGTGGGGTAGGATCTGTCTCCCCTTGCATTGGCGGCCCTTGGGTTAATGTTATATTCTGAAAAGATTTGATGGCTCCTTTATTCGTGAGTAGACTTGGTGTTTCCTCTTGTCCATTAGGTTCTTCTGAGAAAGTTATCCCCAAATTACATTTGTTGTAAAAGTCCTCCTCTTGATTTTTTGGAATATATCCCTGTATTATCGCAAATCTTTTCAGATCTCCAGTTTTCTTTATAGCCCCTGTAACTTTGTAAGCAATAAGAGCTGATTCTCGAAGACTTAGTAGTTTTGGGCTATTCTCCGTTGATACCGTCTTTAACTCATTAAGTTTTCTAGACAGTTCTTCCTCTAATTCAATTAATCTTTTATTGACGACTTGATATGCTTTAGCTGGATTCTGAGGTAAATCTATTGGGATGGAAAACGGCCTTACCTCAAAACTTCTTAGAGCTTTATCAATTCGGTCTGACTCCGACTTTGGCCCTATTAATAAAATGGCGCTTTCGACCTTTGTTAAATATGATTCTATTAAAACCTCATCAGGCAGGCTCTTTCTAATTTCATTTACATCCTTAGAAGTAGCTATTGCAAAAACTGCTTGTATCCTGTTGAATCGGTTTACTGATTCAAGGTTTATTGAATAATTTGAAAGCATTAAGAGCGCAGCTTTCAAAGATTTGTCGTCAGAAACCTTCTTTTTTAAATTGTTGGTTGAATCGACTGTGTTCCTTAGATTTGATATTATCGGTCTAGCTTCTTCCTCAACTTTATGAATGAAGTCTGACCAATCTTCAGCGTTTCTTTCTTCTTGTACAATGTTGTACCCTTTCTTTAATATCTCAATTACCCCTGGTTCTAGTTGAACCCCCAAAGATGTAGTAAGTTCATCTAGCTCCGCGAATAGTTTGAAAGATTTTCCGCCTATGTCTTCCATCTTTGGATCAGAAAATGCTGATTCAATTGGCGATGGATGAAACCACTCAAATTCTGAAATATTTCTAAGTGTAATGTCCAGATCTTTTCGTGGGACAAGCATAGTTACTTTGGAAAGTTTTGCTAGCCCCAAACCTGTGTCCCCTAGGCTTCACAGTTATTATTTTAATGTTTTATGTGTTTTGGATGAAAATTTACTTATTAATCTTTTTTTAAACCAAGATTCTAGGTATCATTAAATCACAATATTGGGCTCTAATAGAGTCAAAGCTGCTGCTATAGCTCCATTCTCCGCAATTACCTGTGAGTCGGCTCCAGTAATAATAATGACGTCTCCATCTTTTGGTGACATTGTATTTCTTATAAACATCCAAAGTGATGATGGATACTTATCTTCAAAGAACATGTCTTCTGAAGGTGATTTAAACTTCTTACCACTGCAGATAATTGTAAACGCACCTTTTCCACCTAATCTAACTACTGCATCTCTTTGCTCTATCCCTGTTTTAACCTTTGGTAAAACTTTACGCAGAAGAATAAAATAACTATATCTTGACTGAGTTAAATCCGATGCCTTAATCGGTTTTGGATACAACATTAACTTGGATATTGCTTTACTATACCTTTTTCCAATTTCAGTAAGCTTACATCCGTCTTTACCCACTTCTATTATTTTATTATTTTGCATCCTACTTAACATTGTTCGAATAGTTCCCTCACCTAATCCTAATCTTTTACTTAATGCTTTTCTTCCAACGGGGCTTCTTACTTGAAGAATAAACAGAAATTTGATTAAATCTATTATTGTAAATTTTGGTTTGGGCCCTGGAGCTATTTCGCCTCCTATTTCACATAATTCTTTAATGGTATATGTCGTCAATCTCTTTAATTATTAACTCTAGTCCTCTTATTGAAAAACTTATTCTAATACCTGAGAATATCAAGCTGTTATCATGTAATATAGCTAAAGTTTTTTACTAAGAACTTGTATGTTGAGTCAAGTTTTATTAACCAATGATGACGTTAGTAAATATGATTGTTATGATCAATTGTTGGGCTACACGATATGGAGGATATTACTTTGCATATAGGAACTAGGCGAGTAAAAACAATTTATTCCGTTATTGCTTCCTCAAATAGGTTAGAGATATTACGTATACTAAACACAAAGGGTCCTCTTAGTTATTCAGAATTAAAAACTTTGGCGGGATTCAAATCAAAAAAAGAGTCAGGGAAGTTCGCTTATCATCTTAGGAAGCTCGTGAGACAAATGCTCATTAACTTAAGTCGTTCTGAGCGTAAGTATTCTGTCACAAGTCTCGGCCGTCTAATTCTTAATCTTACTCGGCAGATCGAAGAACAATCAGTAATCGAAAGCGGAAAACTTTTTGTGAGAACTTCTAGACAAACAATGGAAGAATTTAACGTTGACAAAATCACTCAAAGTCTTGTAAAAGAAGCTGGAATGCCTGTTGAGTTAGCTCAGAAGATCACAAGTGAAGTCGAATCTAGGCTTTATAAATTCCAAACAACATATCTCACCTCTCCGCTAATTAGGGAAATTGTGAATTCTGTGTTAATCGAACATGGATATGATGAATATAGACATCGATTAACACGCCTTGGTTTACCTGTTTACGATGTGAATGAACTTATCGCCAAGATCGGGTCTTCAGGTGATGGCATTGATAGTTTATTATCCCAAACTTTTGAGGCGGTTTTATCGGAGTTCCTATTTCTTAATCAGCTACCAAAAGATGTCTCTGACCTTCATTTATCTGGTGATATCCACATCTCCAACTCTGGTAGATGGGGCCTTGTTCCAGATACCTTATTCATCGACTTGACTCATTTAAAGAATTCAGGTCTACACTTAGCAGGTAGCTTATTTCCTATTCCGCGGATCTCGCCTCCTAAGGATTTAGCTGATGCTACCACAGCGTTTACAACATTAGCTTCTTTAATGGCGTCTGAAAGCTCTGCAGAAATCTGCTGCAGAGGATTCAATGGGTACGTCGCCTCTTCCATAGGGAACTTGAGTGATGAAGAAGCGCTTAGAACCCTTAAACAAGGTTTTATTTTATCATCCTTGTCTCTACCCCGTAAAAAAACATCACCATTTGTCTCTATCCAAATAGGTGGAACTCTAGATAAAGAATTTGACTGTGATCAAAAATCATTAGATCGTTCCACCCGACTTATTCTTGAGGCTTACAAAGAATACTCAAGTATTACCCCGTTGCCGAAATTAAAGCTAATACTCAACGACAATATAATTGGAAAAAATGAGCTCGCGGACAATCTCCTGTCGATAGTAAATGTTGGCGGTGCAATATCACTTTGTCAAAATGATTCCTTTTACTCTTATCTAGGTTTAAGGGGTGATTCTATAGATTCACAGTCTTTTAACGGAGTTATACTGCACGGGTTATCTTTAAACTTGGCAAGAATGGCTCATGAATCAATTGGTGATGAGACATACTTAAGAGCCAAATTGGCTCTACTCCTGAGATCCTCTAAAAACGCACTGGTTGCAAGAAAGAAAATAGTTGCAGAAACAATAAAAAAAGGACTTATGCCTGCGCTAGCTAGTAATTCTGCTATAGTGTCTGCTGAGAATGTTAAGCTTGTGGTTAACCTAACCGCGTTGCCTGAGGCAATTAACAGTATATCCGGAGAGCGATCTTCTTTATCAAACTATCTTTCAACAAGTGAAAAAATATTAGACACAGCTAATAAAGTGGCTTCAGAAAAAGAAGAACAAGTTACTGTCGCAATGATTCCTGAATATGGAACCGAAAGACTAGCTGTTCTGGACACTGAAAAATACGGAAAATCTGCAGTTGGTCCTCAAGTAAAACATGGTTACTCTCAAAGTATCAATATCAAGATAGACAATGTAAAAGATGATTTACTTAGAAAAGCTGAACTCTTCTCATCAAAACTAAATGGAGGTTGTTCAGTGAGACTTCAGTTATCTAAACAATCATCTGCCGATGATATCCTAAATGTAATTAATAAACTGAAAGGGGAAATAAATAGTTATACAATCACTCGTGATATGTATATCTGCAGAAACTGTGGTTCTAAAACTAGCTCCCCAATTAGCCGATGTAAAATCTGTAAATCCGCAACAATACAACAATCACCATTTCTATAAATTGGTCAAGTCCAAACATCCGCGTCATGGAAAATTCAGGGATTTTAATCATTAATTAATTTACTAATTGTTAGAATCTAATTAGAACCTCCAATCGCATGAGACGCTATCCAATAGATCACCCATGTCAAATCCATGCAAAACTCGATTCGTCTCGTATACACACATTGTAAAACTAGAGCGCCTCAGGACTAGTCAAATAATTTTAAGTGGCTCACAAAAGTATTCATATCATTGATGGTTAACTCCTACATTCTTTGGTGAACCAGTTTTGAACATAAATGAAGATAAATTAAAGTTAACTCAAATACGTAAACGTGATGGCCGAATTGTAACATTTAATAAATCTAAAGTTTCTGAAGCCATTTGGCGAGCTGCAAGTTCGGTCGGCGGTACAAATAGGGAAACTTCAGATAAATTATCGCTTAAAGTTATCAAATCTCTTGAATCAAAATGCGATGAGTCGACTGTCCCAAGCGTTGAAAATATCCAAGATCTTGTGGAAAAAATACTTATTGAGGAAGGGCATGCTTCAGTTGCTAAATCCTATATTCTTTACCGACAGAACAGAAGTGATCTTAGACGCGCAAAGGCACTTCTAGGTGTAGAAGACGATCTCAAGCTTAATCTAAACGCCGTAACCATTTTATCGGCCAGATATTTGTTACGCGACGAATCCAGAAATATTATTGAAACTCCGAAACAGCTTTTCCAAAGAGTCGCCAACGCAATAGCTGAAGCTGATCTATCATATGATACTTCAGCAGATGCAACAAAAACTGCTGCTGATTTCTATCAAATGATGATTAACTTTGAATTCCTACCAAATTCTCCAACTTTAATGAATGCTGGAACTGAACTGGGCCAACTATCCGCCTGCTTCGTACTCCCTGTTAACGATTCAATGGAGGGTATATTCAACACCATTAAACATACTGCAATTATACATAAATCCGGAGGAGGAACAGGCTTCTCATTTTCAAGAATAAGACCCAAAGGCGATGTAGTGAAAAGCACGGGCGGCGTAGCATCCGGTCCTCTATCATTCATGTCTGTTTTTGACTCAGCTACAAACGCTATCAAACAAGGAGGCAAAAGACGTGGCGCAAATATGGGTATTCTTCGAGTAGACCACCCAGATATTCTAGACTTCATAACTGCCAAAGAGAAAGAAGGACGCCTAGCAAACTTCAACATATCCGTTGGTGTAACCAACAAATTTATGGAAGCTACCATAAATGATGAAGAATATGAATTAATCAATCCCCGCAATGATCGTGTTCATGGGAAACTCAATGCGCGAGTTGTTTGGAACTTAATAGTGGCTATGGCTTGGAAAAATGGGGAACCCGGGATCATTTTTATAGATAAAATCAATGAAGCACATCAAATCCCTATTTGCGGACCAATTGAGTCAACAAACCCATGCGGTGAACAGCCTTTAGTACCCTACGAATCATGCAACTTAGGCTCCATTAACCTCTCGAAGATGGTTTCCGACGGACAAATAGATTGGAATAAACTTGCAAACATTATAGTAACCGGGGTTCACTTCTTAGACAACGTCATAGACGTAAACAGGTACCCAATTAGTGAAATTGAGCATATGACTAAGAAAAATAGGAAAATCGGTTTAGGTGTAATGGGGTTTGCAGATATGCTTATCCAACTGGGTGTGCCCTATAACTCGAGATCTGCTTTAAAAATAGCTGAACAAGTCATGCGGTTCATAGAAGAAAAAGCAGTTAGAGCTTCTTCTAAACTTGCTGAGTCTCGCGGTTCATTTGATAACTTCGTCGGCAGCCTTTGGGAGAAAAGAGGTCTAAAATCTATGCGCAACGGAACTGTGACAACTATTGCCCCTACTGGAACGATAAGTGAAATAGCAGGGTGCTCAAACGGGATCGAGCCACTGTTTGCAGTCATTTATACCAAAAATGTTAGTGAAACCCTAGGCCAAAACCTTACTGTAATTAACCCGCAGTTTGAGAAAATGGCGATCGAGGAAGATTTCTATTCTGATGATCTAATGAAGAAGGTTTCTAGAAGCACATCAATACAGCAAACTAAGGAAATCCCTGAAAATGTTAGGGGACTATTTGTAACCGCTCATGATATAACCCCTGAGTGGCATGTAAAAATGCAGAGTTCATTCCAGAAATATGTTGATAATGCTGTATCCAAGACAATCAATTTTCCAAACTATGCAAGTATGACTGATATCGAACAATCTTATTTATTGGCTTACAAACGAGGATGTAAAGGAATTACAGTTTACCGAAATGACAGCCGAGCCACCCAGATTCTCTTAACTTCAAAAGAAGATGAGGAAAACCCTGATGAGACCTTATCTTCAGACGCGCCTATCGAATATTTCGAAAAATGTGAAGCATGTAATTTCTAGCTTTCGACTGATTCTATAAATCTGCGTTGAATAAGAGTCCAAGTAGGGCAGAACGTAAATCCTTACCTAAATGGGCTTGGATGAAGTATTTTGCCTGTGGGAGAGAGTCAACCTCGTGTCTAATTTCTTCTATTCTAGGTAATGGGTGAAGCACTATGATGTTGCTACTGGCTTTCTCAAGTAACGTTTTGTCCACAAAATATGAATCTTTAACCTTCTGATACTCAGATGGGTCTGGAAAACGTTCCTTCTGAATTCTTGTAACATATAACACGTCTAAATCTTGAATTATTTCTTCGACTTTTTCGTATTCATCCCATTTTGTTGTCTCCCTAATGTCTAGTAGCGTGTTCTCTCTAAGTCTAAGCTCTTGAGGTGAAATTAAAGATATTTTAGTTGAAAATTTTGAGAGGGCATACAGTAGTGAATACACTGTTCTCCCGTATCTTAAATCTCCCATTATCCCTATTTTAAGTCCGTCTATTTTCCCTTTTTCTTTATACATTGTGTATAAATCAATCATAGCCTGAGTGGGGTGTTCTTCAGTCCCTGAGCCAGCGTTAATTACTGGTTTGTTAGACACCTCTGCAGCAAACCTTGCAGCACCTTCCAGTGGATGTCTTAAGACGATCGCATCTGTATATCCTGATATTGTGGATATGGTGTCCGCTAGATTCTCTCCCTTTTCAATAGATGATGTTGAGGTATCAGTAATCCCTGTACAGTGTCCACCAATGGTCAACATCGCTGTCTCAAAGCTTATCTTAGTTCTGCTACTAGGTTCATAAAAAACAAATCCAAGTAGTTTTCCTTTGGCTATCTCTATTTTTTCTTTCATATCCATTGACTTTATTTTATCCGCATTCTTGAATAGGCATTCTAGGTCTTCTCTTGAAAACTCTTTGATAGATAAAATATCTTTTAGGTAAAATGAGTTTGGCACTGTTTTATCGAATATTGCATTAATCTCTTGGAGCTTATTAATCTTGTTACTATTAATCCTAAATAATCGTTATATTATCTGCGCCGTGAACTTCTTATTTCTTTATATTGTGGATTAGTATCTTCGTATGTTGTCCAATTGTCCTTTAGTGAGTGAAGAATTTTTCTTTTTAAAATTGTTCTTCCGGATCTTTTCTTCTTCGTTTTCTAGCTATCATGGTTGTACTGATTACCCCTAAAGCAAATGCTGTTATTCCTAAAAAGTATGGGTTGTCAAAAATAGCTAAGAATGTGTTGCGTTCAGGTTGTGATAGTTCGTCTTGTGGTTCTGGTCCTACCTCAATTGGAATATTAATAATGGTTTGTTGCAATTCGTTACGGTCATCTTTAAACACAAATAAAATATCCAATGGATATATTCCTGGCTCTGTTTTTCCTAGCAGAGTGGTTACGCTGAATGATGATTGCCCGTCTTTTGGAATATCTCCGATAATTGTTGTGTCTCCTAGGATTTTTATGAAAGGCTTGTTTGCTAAAACTGTAATATTAACCGTTTTAGCTTGAACTATGCCACCGTTGTAAATAATTCCTGATATTGTTAAGCCTTCTTGAGGATTTGCTGGGTTTGGTCTAATTATTATTCCTGATACCTTTAGATCCACAAACCCTCTGACTGTGAGCCCCATAGCGAGTGTCTCCGTCTTGTCTGCTCCCGAAGAATCTTTGTATTCTATCATCAAGGTTGATTGATAAGTTGCTCCAAGTGATGTCTCTGATGCAAAAATAGTTGATTCGAGGTTAACCTCTTTTCCTGAATCTAGTTTCGCAAAGTACCATGTATTGTCACTTCCAACAATACTAAGTTGAGGGGGTAAGGATAGCGTTATAGTGACTTTATCTGCTATTTTTTCTCCCTCATTTTTTAACCGCAATTTAATTTCATTTATTTGTTGGGCCAAAACATCATAGTTCTCCGTGTTAACTGAGAATCTTACTCCACTATCTGTTTGACTTGGGACTACAAATCCTATATCATGGTTTTCAGTTTTTACGTCTCCGAATGTTGTTAAGAACCTTATTGAGAGTGTGACAGATGTTGTTGATCCGACATTTATTGCAGGCGGATATATTGGTGCAACTATATGTGTTCTCGACCCTGGTTCAAGTTCTTCCACAAACCATGTGTTTGTCTCTCCTACAACTGCTAAAGGTTTAATCGGAGTCAGAGTAATTTCAATCGACTTAGCGGTTTCATTTCCTGTATTGGTGATGAAAAAGTCAACGTTATTAATTTGTCCAGCGACTAGATTATGTGGGCCGTACTCAATTGATGTGGTTATCTCCCTTTGTTTAACCACCAAAAGTCCTAATACATGTGTTTCACTCTTTTGTTGCCCTTCCAATGTGATATAGGACAGTAAAATGTCTACTGATGTTGTTGTGTCCGGTAACTCAATTGGGGCTCTGGCTAGTATCTCAAAGACC
>CAYNJB010000020.1:0-12254 GCA_964397515.1 uncultured Nitrosopumilales archaeon
AAACCTCAGATTCTACAATTGAAACTGAATCCTCCCACATAATTGACTCGAATAAGTCATTTCTTGGGCGACCAAGCTCCCTACCTAAGTCCAACACTTGTCCTGTGGATTTGATTCCAGATTTACTATTTACCAACATGATGCGCGAAGTTTGATTTAACGTGTCAATAACTCTGTCTGAGGAAGCTGTTTTGTCTTTTAGTTGAATCATTGCGCTGTGAAGATGCATATGCGTTGTTGGAATCTTGATAGCCATTGTAGAAATATTAATGTGCGGCATTACGGTCTTAACGTCAGGTCCATGGTGCGATGGAAGATGAACTGGGTCTAAACTAACTGCGTCAATAGGTCCTTTTGTTGTTTCATCTGGATCAGCAGCTCGCCTAGCTATTACTACCCTTGCCCTATCTACCCCAAATTCTTGATCAAGCGCATTAAGAACCCTGCAAAGACCTGTTGTGTTGCATGATACCACTCTTGTAAACTGCTTTCCGGCGGCGTCTCCGTAATTACATTGCGCCACAAATGAAAAGCCTGTTAAATCATGTTTTTCACCGCCTTGGAAAAGCGCTTTTTTTCCAAGATCTGCATAGACCTCCTTATTGGATGGACCTATGTTTCCAGGTGTAGAGTCAATAATAATATCCGCTTTTTCAATTAAATCTTTAGATGTACCTGCTGGTTCAATGCCATTATTACGAAATTTCTCTAATCCTTTTTCATCCGCTGAAAAAATTTTATAGCCTTTTTCGTCAGCTATTTTAGCTTTATAATCTGGACTGACTTTCGCTATTCCTACTAATTCCATATCTGGTTGTGCTTTGACTGCGTCAGCAATCCGTCTTCCAATAACTCCATATCCGTTAGATGCTACCTTGATAGACATGTTTGCATCTAGACCCCCTTTAAAATAACAAATATTAAACTAATCGATAAGCGCTATTTTATAGCTGTTTGATCACCTAATTTTAATACTAACCAATAATATGTTTGAGCACTCTGAAGAGATGAGATATTCTATTGGCTAATAATAACATAGTTAAGGTTACAGAAGACATATATTGCATTCGCCTTCCACTTCCGTTTGAGTTAAATTTCGTTAACATATATCTTGTTAAAAGCGGGGAAAAAATAATTTTAATAGATTCTGGCTGGCACAACTTAGAATCATTGAATTGTTTGACTGAGAGTCTTAATGATCTAAATATAGATATATCGGATATTAATATGATCGTGTTAACTCACAGTCATCCTGATCACTTTGGGTTAGCCGGAGAGATAAAAGCGCGGGCAAACTTGCAAATATTGATGCATAAACGGGAACACTTACTTGCATCAAATAGGTTTGATAATCCAAAGATAATTACCCAATCGCTAATTTCTTGGGTTAAAACATTCGGAGTTTTGCAAAAAGATATTGGTTCAATTCCTGACCTAGAGTATCTTAATGAAAATAGTTCTAAAGTCGACGTTTATGTTGATGATGGTTATCATATTGATGCAGAAAACCTCAAAGTAATATGGACACCCGGTCACTCCCCGGGTCATATATGCGTCTATAGGTCTAAAGACAATGCGCTTTTTGTTGGCGACCATATTCTTCCCCAAACAACTCCCATTATTCCATTAACACCTTTTTCAACAGATAATCCACTCGGGGATTACCTTAATTCTCTGAATAAAACAAAGTCCCTGAATGTGAAAATAGCTTTGCCAAGTCATGGTCATCCTATAACTGATGTGAATACGCGGATTACCGAGATCGAAGACCACCACAAGCTGAGGCTAGACGAAATTTATGATGCGCTTTCAGGTTCTAAAACCCTGTTGGAAGTTGCTTCAAGTATTTCTTGGAGTCCTGGTCAGTTTAGCTCACTGACCGGATGGGGTAGATTAAGCGCACTTCTTGAATCTCTCTCTCATTTAAGGCATCTTGAGAGAAAAGGATTGATAAATCAAATTGATACAAAAGATGCAACCAAGTTTACAAAAAATGTTGCCTCAAATTCCAATTAATTAACTTGTCATTTTATCACATTATTTAACTAGGTCTCAACTATTAACCTTAGGGTGTGGACGGCAAATACTGGGATTCTTCAGTGGAGACGCTTCCTAGGAAAGACATTGAACTTATTCAATGGCGCAGGCTGAAAAGCCAAATTGAGTATGTTTACGCCAACTCCAAGTTCTATCATAAGAAGATGAGAAACGCGGGTATTACTCCTTCAGATATTCAAACAAAAAAAGACTTCGAGAAACGTTTTCCAATAACAACGAAAGACGAAGTTCGCGCTGAAATGTTGTTAAGCAACGACCCTCTTCCTCATTTATGTGTTCCACGGGAAAACATATGTAGAATACATCGAAGCTCCGGAACAACAGGTCTTCCGACCTTTAACGCATATACTTGGGAGGACACAGAAAACTGGGCGGAAATCTTTTGCCGTATATGGTATATGATGGGTCTAAGACCTAAAGATCGGTTGATGTATGTGATCTGGAATGGATCATTATCCGTCCCAATAATCGCCGCAGCGAGCAGGAAAATGGGTTTTGAAGTTGCTTTTGACGATATTCACGTCGTATCTGGGTTCACAGATAACGCTATGCTTTCCCATTGTACAGTGTTATTCGGTGGCACAAATATTCCTCCCCTAATGGAAGAGGAGCTGAGGAAAAGAAACAAGACTCCTTCTGATGTAACCTCTTTTCGCTTTCAAGCTCTCTCTGGCGATGTTATGTCCAAAGCTCGAAGAAAGTCTTTGACAAAGACTTTGGGGTCCGAAATCTTTAGCTATGGTGGAGCTGCTGAGGTAAACTTAGTATATGGGGAGTGTGAAGAACATAATGGTCTCCATGTTCTTGATGAAGACTTCCTATGTTTAAGTCTATGAATATTGAATTAGAAGAAGCGTCTTACGTATTAAGTGGATCCAGGATTAGAACTTTTTTCCGTATCACTTTGCCTCTTGCCGCCCCAAGTATCTTCTCAAGCGTGATAATTGTTGGGATCTTAGCTGTTGAGGACTTTGTGATACCTATGATTCTCGGGTTACCTGGCAGGGTCTTCGTTATGACTTCTCAGATTTACACTTCTCTTTACTCAAGTCCCCCAAATATTGGGGGCGCCAGCAGCCTTTCGATGCTACTAGTTGCTGCAACGATGATCGGTTTGTTTATTCAACGAACGTATCTTAGCAAAAAACAGTTTACAACAATCACCGGCAAGGGTATGAAGCCGTCAACGATCGATTTGGGGAGATTCAAATATGTGGGCCTTTTACTCGCGATCCTATATCTTCTGAATAGTATTGTGTTGCCTTTTATTCCGTTGATTATCACAGCTTTCGTTAAAGTTTATACGCCTTGGGTAACTTTTGCAGATTTTACGTTAGTAAACTTCTACCGAATATTCTTTGAGCGGGGTGATGCGCTCAGGGCTCTTAGCAACACCATTATCCTCGGAGTTCTAGCAGCCACCTTGGCGGTTTTCATCGGAATAGCTGTAGCCCAGATTGTCTACAAAGGGACTTCTGGTAGGCATCGCGTACTTGACTACTTCTCCATAATGTCTATTGGTATTCCGGGAATCGTTTTAGCTATTGGGATGCTTTGGCTATGGATCGCTCTTCCAATAAACGTTTACGGGACTCGATGGATTATTCTGATGGCGTATATAGTGCGGTTTATGCCATACTCCGTGCGAGCTATTTCGGGTAATACGCAGCAGATTCACAAGGAACTTGAGGAGGCTTCATCTGTTCTGGGCGGGTCATGGTTTCGGACATTTAGAAACATAACATTCCCTCTACTGAAGCCCTCTATTCTCTCAAGCTGGGCTTTCGTTTTTATCCTGACAAGCCGTGAACTTGTTGCCTCAGCTATACTTAGTTCACCTGGAAACGAAGTTCTCTCAGTCTTTATACTTGACCTCTGGTGGTATTGGGGCTTAAACGAGCTTGCGGTTCTAGCTTTAATTCAAGCAGCCCTTATCGCAGGTGTTTACTTAATCTTCCGGAGAATATCTAAAGCAGGCATATCTCTATCATAGCCTAACTTGACTTGATAACGAATAAACACGTCATAAACAATCATATTCTGCGCAGTTAATCAAATGGGATATACTTAATCCGTACGTCGCATTAACTGTGAATTATATGCTTCAAGATTATTAACTTCTAGGTTAACTGTTTTTGCCTGAATTCAATAAATGAAAGTTAGGCAACATAGTGTTTGATAACTATTGGGTAAAATAATCGCAATCTTAAGTATATGGATAGTTGGATTCACATTCGGATTCATCGCATATCTTGTATATCCAGCGTTGGGCGCTTATATCGGTTCAATAATTCCGTTCCTCCTTATGCTGAACATCGATGGGCAAATATTGGGAGCTATGCTTGCAGGTATTGCAAGTTCAATTGTGACCGTTATTGCTGTATTCGCTTGGGCGAAGCTTTCTCAACCAAAGTCAGCTTTCTAAGTCTAGAAGGTAAACTCAGTTTTCATATCTGAAAACTGTTTGAGGCCGAGGCTACCTAGGGTTTATAATCCAGTAACCCCAATCTGATAATAGGATGCGCATATATCTTCTGGTCGGACATGAGTTCGGAGAAAAAGTTGTTGGCAACTTAGTCAATCTACCAACATTCTGCGACTCGTGTAACCTTGCCTGTGATTTCTGTAGGATCGGATACGGATCCTTTGTTCAGGATATAGTAGGCCTGCAGCCGATTCCCCTAGACCTACCACAATTTATAGATGACCCCGAAAAATATCTTCCCAAAAACGTTCCGAAAACGGATATCTTAATTCCGATAGGAATACATCAAGACATTCTATCCATTATCCCTGACCTTGCTTCAAAATCTGACGCCAGCGCAGTAATTGTACCAATAGAAAACCGTAACTGGTGTCCCCCGGCTATGAGGAAACAACTAGAAGACAGCCTAGATGAAATCGGTGTAGAACATGCGTTCCCAAAACCTTTCTGCAGCCTTGATCACACTGGCAAAAAAACTGTAGACCAGTTCATCAACGAATACGCTATTGGTCGACCAAAAATCAAGTTAGAGTTAGACGGTGAAATGATTAAGAATGTATTTGTTTCCCGAAGCGCCCCATGCGGCAACACTTGGTACGTAGCTCAGCAGTTAAGATTTACAAACATTAAAGACTTTAACCAGAACATATCTGACTCACACCACGGATACCCTTGCACCGCAAGCATGGATATTGACCCCGAGATAGAAGACACAATCTTGCATAAAGCTGGATATATAATACGTGAAGCGGCGCATGAAGCATTGCGAGAAGAGATCGCCCTAAAAAAGCTCCAAATAACAGATGAAATAAACAATGTTCTAAATGTAAAAACTAGCTGAACATTCTAACAATATCATCGTAGATCCTGATTCAATTTAATTAATACTTCAATGCAAACTTGATTTGAATATATAATACGTTCAGATTAATGTATCTGCTTGTGTGTTATCTCTAATCTTATGTAGGCGCACCATATACAAAGACTGTGGTTAAGTAGCTGCTTCCAGGTGTGTTTATGAATCCTTGGAGAACTCCACTTCCAGTTAGCTAGCCTCTGACTCCATCGCCAGTGAATTGAAGCATCAAATTGTCGTTTCTTATTGCATATCCGCCAATAATGTCTATTTCTATATCTCCAACTGAGCCTTTACTTGCATGAGCAAAACTGTAAGATAGTTTGGCGGTGAATGTTCCAGATGGTCCAGGAGTAATATTCGATAAGATAATTGAGGCTCAGAGACGCTCTACCATCCTTTACGGGCGGGAAGATACGGATAGGCGTTACATCCTATCCCTTACGGTGCCCATTTGCCCCGCTCGAAGCAGTTTTCTTCTTAGACCACATGTTGAGGAGAATAGGGATAAGGAAAAAGGGTGACTTGGAATTCTTCACACCTCTCTCAGGAGTCCACCCCATACAATCTATAGCAGATGTTGTAGAAAAAATGTTTAAAGAAAGAGGGATAGGATGTAGTCTGGAAGATAGCTTAGAGTCTGTGGACTATATTAAGAAAACCACAAGGTCTGAGAACGGTGAGGTGAAGCCATACGACCTTCTGATAGCCATACCTCCACATAGAGGAAGTAAAATGGTTGAAGAGTCCGAGCTTGGAGATGAAGAGGGCTGGATTCCAACAAACGAAGAGACCCTAAGAGTTAACGCTTGGGACGATATATACACTTTAGGTGACGCTACGGATGTACCCACGTGCAAGGCTGGCTCTACTGCTCACTATCAAGCTCCTGTTGTGGCCGAGAACATAAAGTCCGAGATCAGGGGAGCTGAGCCTGAAGCTAAATATGATGGGAAAGTTATGGTTTTCCTTGAAACGGCCTTTGGTAAAGCAATGTATTTGAAGTTCGACTACGAAAACGCTCCCTTACCTACAAAGCCTAGACGAATATATCATTGGAGTAAAGTTCTATTGAACAATTTATATTGGAGTACTGTTGCTAAAGGCAGGATCTAAGAGTTTCTTAGTTGATTTAAACTATAAGTACAAATAGTATTGATTCTAAATTCTCGATAATTACTGGATGCTGTGAATATTTTGACTACAAATGCGGAAAAGAAGACTTACATAAGTGGAGGAAAGACAAAGGGTATAGCTTTTGCAGCTGCCTTCGGCGCTTTAATGGCTGCTACCGGCGGATTTTCTATACCGCTAATAGTTATACCTGTACCTATAACATTCCAAGTTTTTTTTGTTTACTTGGCCGGAACTATAGGTGGGCCAGTGTATGGCGCATTATCGATTATAATATATCTTGCACTTGGAACAATCGGGCTTCCAGTGTTCTCAGGTTTTAGTGGTGGCGTCGCGCATTTATTAGGTCCTACCGGCGGTTATCTCTTCGCCTTTCCAGTGGCGACGTTTTTCGCAGGGATAATAGCAAGAAGAGCCGTCAAGGATCGAAAAAGAGAATGGCTTCAAGTTACATTAGCTATGTTATTTTCACTGATAGTAGTTTATAGTATAGGTGTTACCTGGCTTTCAACTTATCTCGGTATATCTTTCACTCAAGCTTTCGTTCTAGGTGCTCTTCCCTTCATACCTATTGATTTAGTGAAACTTCTGATAGCTGCACCAATCGCTATAAGACTTAGAAAGACGTTAGCTACCGTGTTATTGAGGTAACCCCAATTACCGAGCTGAAATATTTGCAGTGTTAGAGCCAAAACTTGGGGTATTTCCTTTCCTTTGGTATATTATTAATTAAGAGTGCAACTACCATCATAATTGTTGCGCCAACACCCACAGGAATAATCGCATACAAGTAGCCCAATTCGTGAATATTTGTGCTCCCGATAACCGCGATTAGGGCCGTGGCTCCACCTGGAGGATGCAATGTTTTAGTCGCTTGCATGACTGCGATAGATGTAGCAACTGCCACAGCAGAAGCTAGCCACATAAACTCATTTAACGCCAAATAGGCTGTTACCCCAATAACAGCTGAAATGATGTGTCCTCCGACAAGATTCCTAGGCTGAGCTAACGGGCTAGAGATCGCGCCATAAATAAGCACTGCCGAAGCACCGAAAGACCCAATGACCATAACCAGGTCTGTCTCCCTAAGGATATTGTAACTGATAAACGCCACTAAGGCAATGCCAATGAAACCCCCTAACCAAGACCAAATAATCTCCGATAAGCTTACCGTCGACGGGCTCTTAGTATCACCCCTCATTTTCCTAAAATAGTTAAAGAGTTTCCCCATAATGATTACCAATATTTTCGTCAAAGGTATATATCAATTGTTTAGCTATTACCTAACCTGTAAAAGAAAGATTTTTATTACTGAATTTCGACACTTTCAAACATGTCAGGTATATCAGGAATATTCGGCTTAAATGATCAGAATCTGCTAACAAAAATGTTAGATAAGATTAAACATCGTGGTCCAGATGGTACAAAAACGTACATTGACAATAAGATCGCGCTTGGAAATAACATACTTGCATTGTCTAACGGTTATTCTGATAAACTAATCGTAAACGAATCTGGAGACAAATGTATTTCTTTTGACGGCTTCATATACAATCAACAAGAGCTAAAAGGCTTATTAGGAAATCATGAGTTCAAAACAAACTCAACTGCAGAGGTACTTCTTCACTTATACGAGGAGAAGGGCCCGCAATTTGTCAATATGTTAAAAGGCATGTTTGCTATCGCCATTTTTGGCGGAGATCACATGTTCTTAGCGCGTGATCCTGCAGGGCTTAAACCGCTATATTACGGAGTTGAAGGAGACGTTCTTTACTTTTCATCTGAGATAAAATCTCTTTTGCTTGCGGTTGATAAAATACTGACTTTTCCGTCAGGGCACTTTTTTGTCTCTCCAAATAACTTCACTCCATATTTTACTCCAACCTTTGAAATTAACGCAGATAATAGCGTCGAAACTGTTATCCCCCGGATTCAAACCATACTTACTGAAAGTTTAGCTAGACAAAGTAATGAACCCGATCCTCGGATAGGAGTAATGCTAAGCGGAGGAATAGACAGCAGTGTTATCGCAGCCTATGCGAAGCAAGCCTATCCTAAAACTAAAACTTACTTTGTAGGGGTCGAAAACAGCCCAGATCTGGAATTCTCGCGAAAAGCCGCTACACATCTCAACACTGATCATACCGAACATATACTTTCAGAGAGCGAACTTATAGAATCAATCTCTAAGACAATATACTATCTTGAGTCATTTGATTACGCGCTTGTAAGAAGCTCTGTTGCTCAATTTATTGGAACAAATATAGTATCAAAGGATGTGAATCTCTCACTCTGTGGAGAGGGTGGAGACGAGTTGTTCGGAGGTTATTCGTATCTTAAACCTATGAATGAAGACGAACTACGTAAAGAACTTATTGACATCACTTTTAAATCGGGTAGCACAGGTTTCCAGAGGGTTGATAGAATGTTCCTAGCCAACTCAGTTGAAGGTAGAATGCCGTTTATGAACCCCGATCTGATCGAATATGCTATGGGAATAAGTACAACCTTAAAGCTGTTCGGACCTGAACAAACCTCAAAATGGATACTTAGGAAAAGCGCTGAGAACATGTTACCTGAAAAGGTAGTATGGCAACCTAAACGTAAATTCTGGGAAGGATCCGGAGTAGCTAACACTCTTCAAATGTTCACAGAGAAACAGATTTCAGATCAAGAATTCAAACTAGCGCAAGAAAAGTATCCTAATGTGAAAATACGGACAAAAGAAGAACTTTACTATTTCCGAATCTTTAAAACATTCTTCGACAACAAATCTGCAATCGAATCAGTAGGAAGTACAAGCCACGTTTAGAGCAGAATGATGACCCGACCGGAGCTTGAAGGTCAGTCATCTTCTACCCTAATTTTATCTACACATTTAAGTAGAAACTATGCATATGCAACCTATAACTCGTTTGTTAATACTGAGGCTGGAGAATATATTTGGGCGATCTTGGGGTGAAAATGCGAGAACTGTTCGAGCTGGCAAGACCTTATCTTGAAAATAACAGTTTTGGTGTTGCTCATACTCAAAGAGTTTTCGATTTTGCAACGAGATATTTCAGCATTCCCATCAAGAGCAAAGATAAAGTACATGCAATTATAATTTTACATGATATTGGTGGGATTTCTATAAAAGACCAGTATGCGAAAGGCCCAATAATTGCTGAGAAACTGTTGAGGCAAATCGACTATGACGACAAAACGATCAGGGAAATATGTGAAATCATCGGGTCACACCATGAGAAAAAGGAGAACGCCTCAGATGAATTTAAGATTCTTTACGATGCGGACCAGTTAGCGAAATTCTCCAAAGAAGAATTCGCAAGCTACGATGTGAAGAACCTCGATTGGAACTCAGTTATAGACTCAATGTATTTCGAGCATTCCAAAAAATTAGCGAGGAAAACCATGGTTGAAAGTAAAAAGATTACATAAAAAATTTAGGATCAACCAATTACGTTTATCTAACAAGTCTATTCTGCAGAATAATAGCTACCTGATCAAAGAAGGTACACTGTTACCTTTTAAGGATTAGATCTAAGAATCTGATTTGTAATTACCATCGTAGACTAAGATAAACCTGGAGCAAATACGACTACGGATCGTGATGCTTAACTTATTTCAAGTTGTTTCTCAAGTTCATCAACAAGATGAATATATTCATGATGTTTTGCTGCGCCCATTCTTTCTTTTTCAACCTTCTCAAATAATTCAAGTAGCCTTTTTTGGTCAGACTCTCCTAGAACGTTATCTGCCATTGGATAGAGAATGTCATCTTCCTTGGGTATATGTTGGGCTAGAAGGTACGTATAACCTCGAGCATTTTCGATTATTGAATTCTTAGCGTTTTGTTCACCTTGCTGATATTTCTCAATAGCGTCAGCCAAAGCTTTAACAAAACTTCGCCCTTCTTCATGTTCTGTGCACATCATACCTATTGGGCCTCCTTCTCTCGGAATTCCTCTTTGTTCAATGAGCGGAAATAATGTTTCCTCTTCTTTTCCGTGATGGCAACGATCTGCAAATGTGCGTATAAAATCTACCGACTTTCTGAAAAGCTCGGGCGAAACATCTTCACCTTTTTCCAGTTTCTCGCAAGCAACATTCAATACTGTGAGCATTCTTTTTATGATTTTATGTTCTTCGCTTAATATTCCGGTTGGAGATTCAGCATGCATATCTTTCATCATCAGATAAATAAATATGTTATTTATGTTTTAGGTTGTTATATATTTGCTATGTTATTTGATAAGTTCCATCTTATCGTGTTGAACCAAGATTATGTGATTAAATAGTGCTTCTAATGCTGATTGTGACCTGTTGTCTTGAGCTGTACGATTCAACAGGAAGAGTGAAGGCGCTCTTGATCGTTCAAGGATGCTTGTAAACTGTTTTACAATTCTATATGTACTTTCAAAGCCTATAGATAAAGAGAGATCAGATAGATTGTCGAAGATCAGGCTTGCTAGAGGTTTGTTCTCAATCGTGTTTGGTTTTAAATTCGCAGACTTGGCTGATGAAGATGCCCAGGTAATTATTAATTGCAGGTGAATTTGTAAGTGCGTAAACGTATTTTAGGTTTGATTACCTTATTCATGATTTTCTTGGTTTCTGCTCCTCCTATGACTGGGGTGCTTGATGAGCCAAGGATGGCTTTCGCGCCTGCATCAGATGTGAAACTGAAAACCTTCAATATAAACATAGAAAAAATAGATATAAACACGCCGACCAGGTCCACAGCAGTTCCTAGTGCTATGGTAACCGCGAAAGTCGAGCTTCAAAACCTTAGGATGCTCGCGATAAAAGACGTGGTTCTCAGTGTGACTCTGCTGGACCAGCAGGAGAAAATAGTTTCAGAATTTAGCGGCCTCGTGTATGTTCCCTACAACCAGAACAGATCATATTACGTCCAAATCATGTCTAAAAGCTGGGGCTCATTCAACACAATAGCCGAAGTTATAAGCAGTGGAAGATCCACCATGACAGATCCTTATCAAACAGAAATTCCACCTACCAGCCTCATCCTCCAAACCAATCAAAATACAGATCAAACTAATTGGCGAGACTAAAAAACTGCATAGATTTATTGATAATACGGAATGATATGTGAATGTTGATTAAGATTAAACTTTTAATATTATTGCTAGCGGTTTCACTAATTCCTGTTTCAATCATCGGAACGTATTCTACTTTAGTTATTGATGAGTCAGTCCAGGAAAACTCTGTCTTCGCTGTGGAAACAGTACTTTCCAGAATTACAAAGGATATAGAATATTACCTTGCTAACACCAATCAAGATATCATGTTTCTAAGTAAGTCTCCTGCTCTCAAATCCCTTATAGAATCGGATGTGTCTGGAGATGAAGCTATATATGATGATTATAAGCGTCAACTCCAAGCGTTTTTTCAAGAGTTTTCGGATACGTATGGTATTTACTATCAGATTCGATACATAGATGAATTGGGCAAAGAAGTTGTAAGAGTTGACTCAGATCTGTTCTCGTCATCTATAATCCGCGAGGAGGAACTGCAGGATAAATCTAACAGATATTATTTTTCCGAGACAATGCGTCTTACATCTGGCCAAATCTTTGTTTCACCTTTAGATTTAAACGTTGAAAAAGGCGAAATTGAAGTCCCATTTAGACCAGTGATCAGATATGGTACCCCAGTATTTGATGAGGACGGTGTGAAGAAAGGCATAGTTATTACGAACGT
>CAYNJB010000021.1:0-12189 GCA_964397515.1 uncultured Nitrosopumilales archaeon
GGTTATTTTCTGATGCAATTGATAACATCACCTCATCAGACAGCCATTCTTCGAGAGGACAAACTGCTGCAGGATTTCCTGTAAAAATCTTATTGGTGAAAGCATCAACTTGATATAGTAAAATTTTATCCATTACTGCTCAATGCAATTACTGACTAAGGTATTTAAGTCCTAATAGTTTTGGTTCTTCCTAAATGAAGGAATTCTTAATAATACGAAAGTCAGAAGAACAGATAAGAAAATCAATGCTAGAAAATATTCAAGAAATTCCATTGACTGTCTCATTCGATATATATAAATAAATTATATAAAAAATACATTATTTCTTTTCACTTAATTTAAGCCTGTTAGAAATAGCTTCCGCAGTGACTGAATGACCCTCTGCGGTAAAATGCACATCTTTCTCAAAAAATAATTTTGATTGATCAAGATAATTTTCAAATGCTTTAGGTAAATCTATCAACTTTAAGTCGTTCTCTTCAGTAAAATTATAAAACTCAACAGCAAGGGTATCCGATTCACAACATTGGTTTTGTAACGTGAGTTGCTTGTTGGGAACTACAAAAAAGAAAATTCTTGCATTAATCTTATTGGTGAAGTTTTTAAGAAGAAGAATTGCCTCATAGGTTTTCTTCTTCTTATTTTCGTTAGTTAGAGTACCTTCATTTGGACGGATATTTTCACTTGAGCCATTAATTTTATCCAATAAAAAAAACTTAGTTGCAACTGTACCTTCCGAATCAATCTTGCCAAGTAAGAGTAACGGAAAAATTTTTTAGCTATGGCTGTATTACTTACCCCCCCACTAACTACCTGAATCTCTGTAAGCATCTTACTATTAGCACTTTTTAAGTAATCATTATCATTGTAAAAATCATTCTCAAAAATTTGAACAACCACGTCAGTAGGCTTAAATGATTTGACTTCATTGTTTATTTGAAGAAGGTATATGACTGGTGAATAGCTACCTACACCAAAATTTCTGACCACTAGATTTGGGTTCTTAGACTCAATTAAACCAATAAAAGATTGCTCCCAACTTACAGAATTAGCTTCAGTGAAACCATCACCCAAAAATGCAATTCGTCGATTTGCGTCATCTTCTCTCAGAATGGGATTTTTTGATTTAACTCGATAACCAAACTCATCATAGAAAATCTTGTGTCCTATAAATTCTCCTCCCGGATGATAAGACACAAACTCATAATTTCTTGGATGTGAGTGATGCAATCGCTGATCGGGCTCAATAGGAGAATTCCCGTATCCAATTCCTGTTAACCTCAACAAAATCTCAACTAAAACAATTAAAAACAAAGTTGATATTAAAATAAGTATCAAAATTGGATATCTCTTAATCCGACTCATAAGATAAATCTAATTACTACAATTATGATCCCTGCATAAAAAGCTGCAATAAAATCATCCAATATTACTCCGAGGGCGTTTTTTAATTTACTATCAACTTGATTTATAGGCCATGGCATGAGAACGTCAAATATTCTAAACAATATAAAAGCTAGAAAGGTCCACTCTGGATCTGGTGGGATCGTCAACATCACAAGCATCATTCCGAGCACTTCATCTATAACAATTTCTCCTGGATCTGATCTTTTAGTTATCTTTAAGGTTGATTGAACAGCTAAATAAGAGAAAAAATAAAGAATTAAGATAGTGAGGCTAAGCCAGAGTATAGGAAGGCCTAAATGGGCTAAGACCAAAAATAAGATAATCCCTAATATGCTTCCAAATGTTCCTGGTGCAATGGGAATCAATCCTATGCCAAAACCCGTTGCTAAGAATAAAGATGGGTTAGAAAAAACTTCATCCAACTTAATTTTCATACTTGTTCACCAACTATTGATATTACTGTATCTAGTTGATTATTGACTCTAGTAGGCAAGAAATATTTGGTTCATAAGCTTAATACAATAAAAATAATGCTGATAAAAAATAAGACTACACTTATTTTATTTGTAAAAGCAAAAACAATTGGATCATTATGCATTGTACCTTTGTGAACGCATACTATTACATTAACACACCATAAGAAACATGATAATACCACTGCCCACAAATATGTAGGTGAAGTGTACAAAGCTAGAACTTTAGGACTTGAAACATAAAGCCCCAAAACAACCAAAGAAATTAAGGCAGATACAACAGTCAATAACTGAGTTAGATTTATATTTCCTATTTTATACCCTCTGCCTGTGGGATCATCCTCAAGACTCTCCACATAAAGCAATAGCTCCGTATGCCTTTTTACTAATATTAGAAAAAAGAAAAAGAAAAATGAAAATATCATCATCCATCGAGACATGCTTAAATAATCAATGACGAGCACACCAATATAGATCCTCAGCAAATATACCAAAGTTAAGAATACAGCCTCAATAAAAGGAATTCTTTTAATATATAAGCTATAAGCACCTACCAAAACTATATATAAAAATATAAGAATTCCAGCGTAAAAAGATGTAGAAAAGGCACTTAATATACCTATTGTTATTAGTAGTAAAGAAATAACCTTGGCAGTTTTTGGCGAAAGAGAACCACTAGCTATAGCTCTAAGTTTTTTTGTTGGGTGTTTCCTGTCGTTTTGGATATCCAACAAATCATTCACTAAATACATTCCTGAGGCCACAAAACTTAAGGAGAAAAATAATACCAACAATATTGAAAAATTCTCAGAAGTTACAAGATGTCCTGTTAACACAGGCAGAAAAACAAGCATATTTTTTGGCCAGTGATGTATGCGGATGGCTTTTAAATAATCAGTCAAAAGAGCTCCATTTTTTACTTGTTCTACTCATCGTTGAAATAGCATTATCTTTCTTTGTAATTTGTTGGTGTTTTTTGTATTGTGGGCCATTCGAAATAATATTAAGACATAAAAAAGAGTTCAATTGCAAAAAAGAAGATTTATTATCACTGGAGGCAGTGGATTTGTTGGGCAGTTTCTAATTAGGAAGTTGTTATCTTTGTACCCAGAGTCTCATATACACAATTTAGACATACATCATCCAACTGGTTTGAGTTTTTCAAACCTTAGTAATCACATAATTGATTTAACCGACCAACAAAGCTTAAAATCTTTTAAATTTTCTGAAAATGATATTGTTTTTCATCTAGCTGCATATACATATATTTTCACAGAAAAGATTCCATCAAAAGCAAAAAGAGAGAGATGGTTTGAAAGCCTAAACGTCTATGGAACTCAAAACCTACTTGCTACCATGGAGGAAGATGGAGCAAAAAATATTGCCTTCCTTTCTTCAGATATGGTCTATGGTTCACCAACAATGACTCCTGTAGGTATAAACCATCCATTAAATCCAAACGGACCTTATGGTCAGAGTAAAATAAAAGCAGAAAAACTCATTAGTGATTTTGGTGCCAAAAAAGATTACAGATCCATAATCTTCAGACCTCGAATGATAGTAGGTCCCGGAAGATTTGGGTTACTAAATAGGCTCTTTTTTCTTATTCACAATAACCTCCCCGTACCATTGATTGGCTCAGGGAAGAATTATTTTCAGTTCATCTCTGTCCACGACTGTATTGATGCTTTAATAAAGTTTAACAAACAAGATCATTCATCTGGAATTTACCACCTAGGTTCAGCGAACCCTCCTACAGTTATTGATTTGATTAATTTTATTATCAAAGAAACAAATTCAAGTTCATTTATAATTCCAACCTGGGGGAAAGGATCTAAAGCGATCCTAAGTTTTCTTGATACTATTAACTTGACCTTACTTTACCCAGAACAGTTCATGGTTGCAGATCGGGACTACGTTCTGGATATTCAAGGATTAAAAGATGATCTCAACATACATCCTAAATTTAATGACAAAGATATATTGTTAGAGGCATATAGGAGTTATTATTAGTTTTATATTGCTTCAAATACATAACGTTTATCCATTTCATATTTGATAAAATAGGCTAAAGCTATCCCCAAAAGTGCCCCTATATCTCTCATAAAAACAGTTCCAAATATATTTAAAAAAATTACTTCCACAATCCAAATAATTGGGGTAATACAAGCTCCAAAAAAAGCATAAATCAAAAAGGTCTTGATGTTGATTCGTTTTTTTCCATCGAAAACGAAACTACTATCCAAAACATATTTGAAAACCAAGGCTGCAATAGATCCCACTATGACAGCTAAGAAAAGATTCTTGTTGTAAGTTAAAAAAATATGTTGGCCTACCAAATTAACAAAAGAAGCAAGCAGAGCAAATAAAAAATAGAGCAGTATTTTGTTTTTAGGCATATTTGGTTTTTAAATTAAAATTACATGTATTATAACAACTGATTATCTACCCAGTGATATGAATAAAAAAGTAAATATTTTCAAATCTAGATCTATTCTAGCTGGCTCGCTTACTCTACTTGTATTATTAACTTGTTCCTATCATTTCCTTATTAGAGTTGGTTTTAACCAATTAGGGTTAATAGCTCTGACAGCATTAATCGTCTTGTTGTCTTTGGCTAAAGAAATAAAAACTTTTTTTTTAGATTCATTAGAAGAACCAAGAAAAAATTTCTTAACTCTTTGTGTTTTGTTCTTTAGTTTTACTGGAATCATTTTTAATTTTGAAAATACTATGGAGATCGGATCATTTGTTATTTTATTTTTTTCTATTTATTTATTATTTAAGAATCAGGACAATAACTTAAACAACTTCATAGTTAATTTAACGATTTGCTCAGGTGTTTTTATGTCAATCGGAGTTCTTATTGGCTTATTTGAGTCTATGTTGTTTTCTTCAAAAATTTTTTATCATATTTTCAATAATTATCCCTACATAGATCAAAGATTTATTTACTCAGGATTTGGGTTTAATCACAATTTTTCGGCATACATTATTGTTGTTGCCCAAAGTTTTTTGTTTCTAAGCACATCCGTCTTTATGAAAAATCTAAGAATGTATTTAACGGTATTATTTATATTAGCTTTGCTAATTACAGGAGCCAAAATAGCTGTTTTATTTTTCTCCTTAGCTATCTGTAACTATTTTATAAAAGGGATAAAATTAAGGAAATTATTGAATATCATCTTAGTTGCATTATATTTATTTGCTTCCCATATTGTAATTTCATTTCATGATAGTTATGAGCTTGGATCAATTCATTATAGGGAAATACTATTCTCCGTTGGTGGTATTGATTTTATTCTCAATAACTATGGATATATGAAGGTATATTTTTTTGTTGAGCTCAAAGATCATTTTTTCTTGTCTTTTAATTTAAAAGAAATAACTCAAACTGTGAATATGAAACCACATTCTTTAATATATTCATTAATTATTTTAGGAGGTTTACCATTAGCGTTCTCCGTTATGGTTTTTTTAGTCAAAGGTATCTATAAAAACCTTAGACTCATCCAGGAAAGGTACCCAAATTATTATTTTTGTGGTTTAATTTCTATAATCACAGAGACGTTTCTTTGGGATTCAAATAATTCCATCTTCTTTTGGATAATCGTTCTATATGCCATAACAATCTCAAAAAACACTTATTCATCAGATAATTCGCCAACAATTTCGGCTAGTGATGGGTAGTTAATAATTTGAAACCCCTAGAAACTGAGTTACAAGTCAATAGTTGATAGGCTAATGACTACTCAATCTTCTATCATCTTGCTTTTGTACAGATAATGCTGTGTCATTCATCTTAAAGCCGACAATGCCAAAGAAAGCGTCAATGTGTCTTTTGATGTCATGGTATGTGCGAATACTTAACAGTCGCTGAATAATTACTAACGGCCTCAGATAGAACGACCTATATGCATGAGCAACCCATTTCTCTGCATTAGGAACAAGATTTGGCATTGGTGCTTGTCGTATGCCTAAAGTGTAGTTTCGCCAGTATTCAGGGTCTACCAGACCCTTCGATACGGACTGAGTCATTAATGGGGTTTGCGGGAGAGGTACTGCCTTCGTAAACATAACGTAGGTCGGATTCAGATCTATGGCTAGATCGATGGTTGCCTGCATCGTCCGTTTTGTTTCACCAGTGTAGCCAATGATGAAATATGCAAATGTCTTGATTCCCGCATCATTCGCTGCTTGGAAAGATAAACGAACCTGATCTATAGTCGTTTTCTTTTCCACCAGTTGCATCATATCTGGATCGCCTTGCTCAACTCCAAACCTTAGAATATGGCAACCTGCTTTAGCCATGAGTTTGAGCAATTTCGGATTAACTAGATTTACTCTCTGTGGAGTTTGCCAATTTATCTTGATATTCCGCTTTATAATTTCATTGGATAGGTCCCTAGCATAGGCTTTCGGCATGATATCATCGTAAAACATCACTTCCCTTACCTTGTAGTTCTTGATCAGATACTCAATCTCATCGACAATATTTTCTGCACTCCGAGTTCTGTACTTCTTGTCTGAAGGCGTTTTGAAGCAAAAGCCGCACTTGTAGGGACAACCTCTTGATCCCATCATCGTGGAAACAGGTTTCATTCCAATAATCGATGAATACTTCCCCATTGGGAGCAGATGATATGAAGGCATTGGCAATTTTGTAAGATCCTGCACAATCCTTGCCCTGCCAACTTTAATCAAGCCATCATCTTGCTTATAGCAAAGCCCTTCGATTGAGCTATAGTCACGCCCTTCATTGAGTGCACTACATAATTCTACGATTGTCTCTTCACCCTCTCCGACTATTCCAAAATCAACCTCTTGATACGAAAGTGTTTCTTCAGCATAGATAGACATATGAACACCGCCGATTAACGTTTTTCTGTTATGAGTTTTTGCTATTCTCGCAGCTTCCAGTGCTCCATGAAAAGTCGGTGTCATCGCGGTGATTCCGACTAATTCTGGATCGAATTGTTCGATTCTCTTGCTTACTTCTTCCCTTGATAAACAAAGAGCTATCGCATCGATTAGGTCAACCTCGTGACCAGCTTCTTCTAGAGCAGATGCAATATAGGCTAAGCCTAAGGGTGGGAGCACACCTTGCCTGTCATTAAGACTCTTTGCAAGTCTGGTACTAGTATTGTCCAGATCATGGTAACGTATCAAAGTAACTTTCATATTTATTGGTAGTTGAATTTACTTTTTAATTAATATGATACAGATTACTTAAACTTTTTCTCAAGGAAAAAAGTGAAGCAATAATAAGACGACGCACAAAAAATTATAAGAAGACTGCTCTTCCTCTAGTTGAACTTTTTTGAATACAAGGAAGCTATTTCTTCAGTTTTTTTGTGTGTCGTCTGGTGAAATAAGAAGATACTTTATTCATACTATCATCATCAAGCTTTGTATATCTCTTCAACACTGCATAAATATACAAAACAAATCGATTAAATCTAGTAAGGAATCTCTTTGTTATACGATCATTGGGTGTTGAAACGTAGCGCGTTGTTGTTATACGGTTAGCTTCTTTTGTTTTTTGATAATAATAAAGTGCAAGTGATCTTCTAGCAGAGTTCTCGGGACAATTTAAAGGACTGGGGTGGCCGTGATAGTCATTATTAGAGTTAGCAAATATTACACATCTATTAAATTCAGGCGATATAGATTGAATCATTCTTTTATTCTTATAATCCCATAATTCCAAATTACCACCCCAACTCTTTTCATAGTCGGAGCTTAAGTAAATCAATAAAGTAATTTTTCTTTTCCAATGTTTGTGCTTAGGGGGAGACTCTTCTTCGGTATGAATGCTTAAAAACCCATTTTTCCCTGTTTTATGTAACCCTGCCCTGTCTAATTCGGGATCAACAAACATGTCTTCAACCCCTGTCAACCTACTTAACCAATCTATGAAAGATTCGGATGAAAGTTCTTCAATGAGAGATCTCGTATTCTTCCCCATTAATGACCTATCCGTAATACCGGTTTTAACTTGATTGTTATGACTATAATTTATCCAATATTTTTGAGGTACCTCTTCATGTTCTGTGGCTATTAACCTAGCACAATTTTCTTTAAGAAAATCATCAATCAAAATATGCTTTATGACGTTATCTTCTTCGAATTGTTCAGAAAAATTTGGATGAGATTTATTAGACGAAAAATCTTGTACACCTTTTAATTTCAGCAAATCTAAATATTTGAATTCAATCATATTTGAATCTTTGGTCATATCAGAATCTTTCAATTATTTTTAAGTTTGTTATCTCTTTTTTTAAATACTCTTTTACTTTCAGTGAAGGCTGCTTTTTGATTCTATCTCAATGATGGAGTTGCCTCAATAAAATGATATTTAAGTGATACTATTACTGTGAGAAAAATAATCATTGATCTAAATCAAGAATTATCTAATTTGGATCACTCTTAAGTAACCTTATTTCTTTTTAGTCATATTTAGTCCAGCTCATATCTAGTCTCATAATTTTCAGCAAGCTTTGGATCTTGCTCTTCCTTAAGTAGGGTAAAGTTCCCGACAACTAAAATGTCCAACTCAGTTCCCATGAAGCATCTGAAAGCATCTAACGGTGAACATATGATCGGCTCACCACGAACGTTAAATGAAGTATTCACAATAACTGGACAGCCAGTGAGCTTCTTAAATCTTGTGATCAAAGAGTGGTATTTTGGATTTGTGTCTTTATGGACAGTTTGTGCTCTGGAACTGTAGTCAACATGGGTAACCGCTGGAATTTCAGAATGAGGTACGTTGAGCCTATCTATGCCCAATAATACCTCTTCTTCATCGCTCATCTGATACCGTTTATTCTCTTTCACGTCGGCTACGAGAAGCATATAAGGCGAATCATAATCGATTTCAAACCAATCACTTACATCTTCTCTGAGTACGCTAGGAGCAAAGGGTCGGAATGATTCTCTGTACTTTACTTTCAAATTCAAAAGCTTTTGCATTTTTGGTGAACGTGCGTCAGCAATAATACTTCGTCCACCAAGAGCTCTTGGTCCAAATTCCATACGTCCATTCATCCAGCCAACTGCTTTTCCTTCTTCTAATGCTTTTGCTGTTTGCTGAATAAGTTCTTCCTCTTCCACCTCATGGAATACCGCTCCACACTTAATTAACTGCTCATTAATTTGTTCTCTAGAAAACTCAGGCCCTAGAAATGAACCCCTCATCTTATCTCTACCAGCAGAGGGTTTGCGTGGCTTATCAAGCATGATGTAATAAGCAGCTAAAGCAGCCCCAAGGGCACCACCTGCATCACCAGCTGCTGGTTGTATCCAAATATCATCAAATATTTTTTCTCTCAGCAAAATACCATTTGCTACGCAATTAAGTGCCACACCGCCAGCGAGACAAAGATTCTTAGCGTTAGTCTCCTTTTTAACGCCTTTCGCCAACTTAACAATAATTTCTACAGACACCTGTTGAATTGATGCTGCAAGATCCATTTCACGTTGTGTAAGCTGACTTTCTGATTGTCTAGCAACTCCACCAAAAAGCTTGTCAAACTTTGCATTCGTCATTGTTAAGCCAGTACAGTAGCCAAAGTACGACATATTCAACTGGAACGAGCCATCTTCGGCAATGTCTATCAAGTGCTTTTTGATTAAGTTTGCATATTTAGGTTCACCATAAGGAGCCAGCCCCATCACCTTGTACTCACCGGAGTTTACTTTAAAACCAGTGTAATAGGTGAAAGCCGAGTATAGTAACCCAAGTGAATGCGGGAAATGAATCTCTTTATGGACTGCTAAACTATTACCTCTCCCTATTGCTAGAGAAGTGGTTGTCCATTCTCCAACTCCATCCATTGTAAGGACAGCAGCTTCATTAAAAGGAGACGGGTAAAACGCACTGGCTGCATGACTGAGGTGATGTTCGCTAAACAGTAACCTTTCACGCCAATTTACTTGTTTTCCAAACAATGACTCAAGCTCTTTCACAATCATTGTTTTCTGAAAGAGTTTATCTTTGATCCACACTGGCATGGATGTCGCGAAGCTCTTGAATCCTCTGGGTGCGAAAGCTAAGTATGTTTCTAACAGACGTTCAAACTTAATAAAAGGCTTTTCATAAAATACAATGTGATCCAGCTGATCAGTTGTGATGTCAGCTTGACTGAGGCAATACTTTATTGCATTTTCTGGAAAACCAGCATCATATTTTTTTCGCGTAAATCGTTCTTCCTGGACAGCCGCGACAATATCACCATTGTGCAATAAACAAGCTGCACTGTCGTGATAGTATGCGGAAAATCCTAGGATGTACATCTCGCTTCTACTCTATTTTTTCCTTATTTAGAAAATTGTATAAATGAATGGAGCTACAACCGATCCTTGCGAAAGGATCAACAATCCACCCAGAATCAACATCACAATTATGATGGGTGCCAACCAAAGTTTCTTGCGAACTTTGAGAAAGTTCCATAGTTCAATTATAAAATCCATTCGTTTTCCCTAAAATTGATTTTTTAAGGATTTAGCCTCAGGCCCAATTGGGCTACGCTTTCTCCAGTGACTTTGAGCTTTAGAAAGCTTAAGGCAAAGTTCATCTCTGCCAGAAATCTTGAATATTAATGCAACTGGAGTAATTAAGAAAAAGAAAACGGCACCTAATACAACAGGGCTAATCACACGCCCCAACAAATACCCTATCCACATCCAGCATTTATTAAATGGCAGCAAAAGTGACGGTTTTGCTAATGTAACAAGGAGAGTTGCCCCAAAAAGTACACTCAACACATATAGTATATTTGTCATCACACCATCATAAAGATAGATTCCCCCTACTCCACAAATCAACATACAGAAATACCCAAATTTGCGATTAGAAGGAAGCTCTATATCTTTAAATTTCATGATGTTATTTTCGCCCTGTTGCTACTATAATTTTCAGTAGACAGACGTTTGTAAGCCTTAGAGTGTAACTGTAAGAAAAAACCTCAATAAAAACAATGAATTTGTTTTAACCATAAAAGTTTTGTGTAAGTCAAAGGCGATTATGTGTAATTTAAATGGGTTCATTTCTCGCTTTAAACTCATAAATTCTTTATTTTAAAAAATTAATATCTTCCATATAATCTCGAATTATATTTGCAACGTATTCTGTTCCCAAATAATTGTAATGGGGATCATTTCCATGGATTTTTGTTATGTCTAAGGACGGTATATTGAGACAGTGTATTTCATTATTTAAATCACAATATTTCTTAACAACACCATAAAATGATTTATTATCATCTCCTTTCTCATCTGAATAGTTTAAAGAAACAATCATTAGAGACTCTCCTGTAAAATGAAACATTTCATCCAATAACCCATGAAGTCCATCTTGATCATCTTCTGTTAAATATTTTGATGATTCTATTGCCGCTAACTCTCCTGAATGAGTACTCTTAGGTAGCGATGCTAATGTCCGAATAGAAGCAATCATATAGGATTGTTTTAACCAATAAATAATAGAAATTGGAAGTTTCGAGAGAGTATTTGGTTTTTTACCTAAAAAGCGTACTCCATTAATAATGGTTGTCTCAGTGCCGAGAATTTTATTACAACCTGTAGTCGGTGATTTTGAAATACTACCATCCGCATGAACACAAATATTCTTTTTTATATCATCCCAATCATTGTTATATAACATTAATATAGTTGGAATTTTCTGTAAGTCTTTATAAAATCTTAAATATGTTGCATACGAATCTGGGCTTCTACCAGCTGTGAATCCTAAATTAACAAAATCATATTCATTGTTATAAATTTCTTCCAGATTGTATGGTATTGTTTCGTTATTATTAACCCCCCATCCAAAGGTAAAAGAATCACCAATTACTAATACTTTGTTTCGACCATCTGGTTCATCGTCTCTCCAACCCAACGAATTTGTTCTAACTATGGAATCAAAACTTGCAGCAGACATTAAAAAACGACTCTCATGTGATTTCTTCAAGGTACTTTCAACTATCGGTGATTCTTCCCAGAAGTTTTGTATTATTCGTTGAGGAGCATATTGATATGGAATATTTGGTTTAAGTAACTGAAAAGTTAACTCACCTAAAATAAATGAAATAATCAAAATTATAGATAAGCTCCTCAGTGCATATATTGCACGCTTGACAACACCTAGCTTCGCCTTAAATTCAGACATATGCCTCTTGCCATCGTTCTTGTTTTATGTGTAAGGTTTGTGTAACTATTACAATTTTATTCCCACTCATTTTAGGGTCGTCGCCCTCGACAGTATCCCTGACGCATCTCTCCATTCTCACAAACCACCAACATTGCT
>CAYNJB010000022.1:0-11488 GCA_964397515.1 uncultured Nitrosopumilales archaeon
CGTCCAAACCGATTTTAATTTTAGAGACATAGTTTTTTGGTGATGAAACTTTTAAAATTTTAGGTGGGGTTAACACGCTCACCTCGAAGATAACTTTATCCAGCTCTTGAAAGGTTAGAGGTTCAAATCTCGGGTCAGAAAAAGCAGCGCTTAGTGTAGCTTCAATTAATGATTCAGCTAATGGTATATCTGGATTTATGAACCCGATACATCCGCGGAGATCATTATCTGAATCAAAGTGTTTTTTTAAGGTCACAAACACCCCTTTTTTTTCTTGAAATTGTGAGAGAAAGAAATTGTTAGGTTTTATTCGGTTATTGTTTTTAAAATAGAAATTTACAGTCTGCCGAGCCATGTTGACTAGAAGAGAGCCTTGGGAGTCACTTATCTTCGTTGTTACTCGCACCAGAAACCCTATTTTATTCCAACCTTTTAGTATTGCTTTATTTGTTGTCGCACCAATTTGTTGGAATATTTTATCTTTTTCAAATGACTTCCCGGTCAATAGATCTTATCGCAGTCACAACATTGGAAAAAAATGGAGGTAAAATGAAAAAAATTGTCACTAACCTTTGGACTAAGCGCTTCATGACTTTGTTGAGTGAACCATTACAAATAGAGCAGCGCGATATTAGTGTAATAACCACTATTTTGCATTTTCATCAATAAAAAAATTCTTATTGTGGTTCGACTTTACAGTTTTCACAAAGCAGGTGTGCATCATGGTCAACAAGTTCATCAGACCATTGATTGCAAGAATCACAATATCCAGCTAATTTATTTTTCTTCCTTATTGACTGCGCTTGCGTCATTCTAGCTTTTTCGGATACAATATAAACTAACTCTGGAGTTACAGCGGTTAAATCAGACATAGATATAATGCCGACTAACTCATCTTTATATTGTACTCCAAGTCGTTTTATATTAAACCTTCTTAATATCTTAGCAGCTTCAGTGATATCACGATCTGCATTGATCGAGTGGAGAGGTGTGGACATTATTTCAGCAACTTTTATTTCACTGGCGGTTTTAGTAACTGCTACAATCTTGTGAACAATGTCTTTCTCGGTTAAGATACCTGTAGCTGAATCACCTTTCTTGATAACTACACTGCCCACCTTTAGTTTTTGCATCTTTATGGCAACATCTTTTACAGAGTCATCTGGACTTGCAGTCACAACTGGACTGTTCATGACTTCTCTTACGAATATTTGAGATCTTAGTAAAGGATCAGTTGACATAACACTCATTCTCCAAGAATATTATTAGTCTGGGATATCTTTAAACTTTTGCTGACCGATAGAAGATGTAATTATTCGGCCGCCTCCTGAAGGCAACACCCTAATAAAATCATCCAGAGGTAATCTCTGGAGCTCACGCCCTAATTCATTTCCTAGGAGGCGGGTTAGTTCAATCCTAACTTTTTTTGCAGTATCACTCATTTTCTTTAATTCAGTGTTAAGTGTAACATATACTAACGATTGTAACTCCACTGCTGTTTGAGGACCGCCCATTAGTTTTAGCTCTTCATCCAGCTTGATAACACCTATGGAGATTTGAACTTTCAAGCCTTTGACCCACTCTTTTCGTCCTTCAATAAGAAAACTCCCTTTTGCAAGATACATGCCTGATGGACCAGAAAATTTTACCTGATTAGGTTTAACCCAATATGTATCAGTTGCCGATAATCCACTTTTCCAAGCTGAGCTAAAAGCGGAGACAGCTTCAGCGCATTCCGTTATATCTAATGTATTAAGAGTTGACCCATTTTTCAATATGAAAAATGGGGAGCCATGTATATCCGCATGAAAAACAAGATCTGATTGCTCAGTGTGTTTTTGAAGTATTGCTTTGTTAGAGGATGCGTCCCGTCCGCCTATCGCTAACAAGCCACCTGAGGTATAAAACCAACGATATCTCTCAAACCATTTTTTGTTCTGAATAAATTGAGGACCAGGGTTTATTGAGGATCTTGAATCATCTTCAAGTACCTTAATTTTTTCATTCAATTTTTGCTCAGCATCAATAATTGCGCTAATTTTTAATTGAATTTTTTTTACTTCGTCAAACAATAATGATGATATTCCCATAAGGGAAGATTCCTTAGGAACCTCAATCTGATAACTTTTAACATTAATCAGAAGCATCGATTTACGCTGAGATACAGAGTCAGCACCTTGTTCTTTTAAAACTGATTCAAACCCGTTTTCATTTACATATTGGAGATACGATACGTTTCTTAGATTTTTAGCAAAATCACGAATTATGCTGGATAGTTTTTTGAGATCATCGCATGATTTAATTTGTCTTTGTTTTGCATTCATAAGTTCGGTTATCTTATCCTGAAAACCGGCGGATTGTATATTTTGATCTTCTTCACTTATATTTTTACCTTGAACCTCATCTAAAGCTTCTAAAAATGAAGGTACGATCTTTTGGTCTTTTAATGGATAACTAAGCAATGGAAATGGAGAAGCATCAATAGGTTTTGCGTCACGTAAAAAGATAATTGGTTTGGAATTGTAAGTTAGAATTAGATTCTTTAATTCAATAATTTGGGAGATTACCATATTTAGCTCATCAATTGATAAATCATTCCCTTTTTTAGAAGGATCTAATCCTGATCTGAATACTAGTTCCTCCACATATTTTCTTGAGAGAGATAATTCTCGACCTAGACATTTGGAGATCTCTAAGCTGCTTTCCTCGATCTTTTTTTTGAAGGATGAAGTAATAGTGAATGGGTTTTCACCACGTGGCGGAGGTAATGCATATGTTAGACCAGATGCTAATTCACGATGTCTTACAGATACTTTCAAAGAGAGAGCGATTATTGCCTCATTTTCATCAGCTAAAATGATGTTACCTCTCCCAAAAAATTCGGTTATTAGATACTTTTCAAAGCCATCAGATCCGAATTTCAATTTAACAATTCGCTCTACTGAAGGCTGTTCTAAACCTGAAAATTTTGCCCTAAGTATATGACTTCTTAATATCTTTACTAGCCCATCAGGAGCTTGTAACTTAAAATCATATTTTGTTTCCCAGATACCTCGATTAAGTGAGATAATTATTCGGCGTTCTTGTTTGACAGGGTGATGAAGTTTTAATAGCCAAGTTGTTGAGTTTATTTTCCCGATATTATTGACATAATAATCGATCAGAAGCTGATTGAGTTCAGCAACAATTCGCGCAAGCTCGACACCAGATAATTCCAACCTATTTTCATCCTCATTGTAAATATTATTGTACATACGTAGAGTGAAGGATATATAAAAGGGGATTATTGACATATTAGATCGAAGGGAAGAGTTGAGTTTGAATTCATTTGATAAGATATATTGGTTTAGAGTGACATTTGGGATATTAACAGGTTTGACAGCAGGTTTACTGGGATATTTAGGACCTGTTCAACCAGGTGCAGAAAGAGGAGTTATTTTAGCAATAGCAGTATATGCAATCACATATTACATTGGTCGATACAGAATTGCGAAGGATATAAAAGAAAACGAGGTTAGGAAAGTAATAACGTCAGGATTAGGCAGTTATATTATACTGTTTCTATTCACTTGGATTCTCTATAACACGCTTGTTAGTGCTGGAGTTTAAATCGGGATTTAGATTAATAGATAGGTCAATATATCTTACCCAGCCCTCGATAAATCCTTCTTCAAATTCATCACACCAAAGAGAGCCAATTCGGCGATAGAGGACTTGGCGGAGTCTTTTCATTTTTTCTGAATCGGCTGGTAACGTGTTTTTGGAGGATCTGGGATTTAGAGAATAAATAATGCCATTGCAAGCAGTTCGTCTACCTAATTTTTTTTTGGAAATGTCCCATCTTTTAATGTTGAAGACTAATGCTTTTGCTTCAGGAATTTGTTTATTAATAATATATTTCAAACATTCTTCTGAAACTGTGTCAAGTTTTGGCAATTTAATACATCCTTTTATTAATTAATGTCTATAAGGCCTTTCTTATCAATCCTATAATAGCCTTGCTGGAGATCTAAAGATGGTTGAACAAGTTTAGCGTAGAAATTTGATTCATTTCTTGATAATTGAACCCCAAAGTGAGAACTTTGACTTGGTATATTCCCACCTACTTCGACAATTGATGGGGGAGAAGTTAGCCTCGCACGCACAGAATTTGTAGTAACAATTGCTAAACCATGTTCTATAGCTTCCAATCGAAGTAGATGTAGAAATTCACCGAGATGTGATTGAATAGAAAAAAGAGATTCAACCAACTGCGTTTTCACAAAATTTGCGGTTACAGAATCAATTATTAATAGACGGGGTTTAGATTTAGTGGATATATTACGAATTTGCTCTAGAACAGATATGTTTTCCCTGATTGTTTTTGGTTGATAAACAACAATTCTTGACAAGATATGATCAGAGTTTAAACCACGAGATTCAGATATTTCCTTTAATCGCTCAGGCCTAAATGTATTTGTAGGATCAATGAATATTACTCTTGAATTAAGACCCCCGTCCTTTATGCTTGAGGCGGTCACTACTGAAAGTTGAAAGACGAGCTGTGTTTTACCCACTCCACTCGGACCGAAGAAATTAGTAAGAGCACCACACCTTATTCCACCTAAAAGGACTTTATCTAATGAATTAACTTTAGTAGAAATAATCGGAAAATTGGCCGCTCGGTTTTTCAGTTCAAGGCCATTAAGTGGTGAAAATATATTTTTGGGAACCATTTTTATGCTCATAAAATGTTTATACTTCAGGCCATTTTGGCCATAGTCCAGACCACCTAGTTGGGGTCAAGGAACTTATAGTGGGGGGAATATTTCGCCCAATTGATCCAAGATAAATTTGCTTAGGTCGCACTAACTTTTGTTCTTTATCATGTATCTGCTCTTGCCAATGTGCAAGCCACCCAGACATTCGAGGTATTGCAAAAAGTACTGTAAACATTTCTTTTGGGAAACCTAAAGCTTGGCAAACCAGTCCAGAGTAGAAATCCACATTTGGATAAAGACGTCTTGAAATGAAATATTTATCTCCAAGAGCTATTCTTTCTAGCTCTAAAGCTATATCAAGGAGTGGGGTTTTCCCTGTTATTTCAAAAACTTTATCTGCAATTTTTTTCATTACTTTAGCTCTAGGATCATAAGTTTTATAGACACGGTGACCGAATCCCATTAATCGCCTTTTTCCATCTTTTACTTCATGGATTAAATTAGGTATTTTATCCAGAGTTCCGATTTCTTCGAGCATATGTATTACAGCTTCATTAGCTCCTCCGTGTGCCGGCCCATAGAGTGCGGCCGCAGATCCAGCAACAGCACTATATGGGTCTGCACCTGCACTGGCCACTGTCCTCATTACAGTAGTACCGCAGTTTTGTTCATGATCAGCATGAAGAATGAAAATTGTTTCAAGAGCTTTGCTTAACAATGAATCGGGAGAATATTTTAGATTAGGGGCAGGTTTAAAAACCATATTTAAGAAATTCTCAACGTATCCAAGTTCATCTTCAGGATAAATATAAGGTAGACCTCTTGCATGTCTAATTGAATATGCAGCTAATGTAGGAATTTTTGCTATTAAGCGATATATTTGCCTTTTCTGGTTTTCATGATCATGAATGTTTTTGGAGTCTGGATGGAAAGTGGATAATGCTGCAAGAGTGCTCACAAGAATACCCATTGGGTGGGCATCGTGATTAAAACCGTCCATAAGTTTCTTTATATTTTCATGAGCCATTTGACGCCTTGTAATATTAGTGCACCATTCACGGTATTGTATATGGGACGGGAGATCACCATTAATTAGAAGATATGCGGTTTCTAGATAGTTTCGATCTATTAGCGTTTCTATAGGGTATCCTCTATATTGAAGTATACCTTTTTCACCATCTATATATGTAATAGAACTTTTACATGTTGCAGTATTGAGGAGACCTGGATCATAGGAAATAAGGCCAGTATCTGCTTCAGAGGTTTTTATTTGTCTTAGATCAATAGCGTTTATTGCGTCAGATTTAACAGGCAAGTTATAGGTGATACCAGTACGATTATCGATTATTGTTATAGTTTCGTCCAATAAGAACTCTTACCAATTTTATAAAATATGTACAGTGATATATATAGTATCTATATAAATTAGTTTAATGAAAAAAATTTTTGTTAATGATCATTAGGCGGTTTTGAATTGAAATCAGCTCGCTAGTTGATAGAAGTATTAAGCTTGGCGACACAATTGTAAAAAAAGCTATATTATTTTGAGGTCAAAAGAATATAAGTGTCAAATCATATTTCAGAGAAATATTGATGAATATCAATAAAATTATTTTAATTCAACAAAAAAAGAGGTAATGGTATTTGATATGCAAAGTCAATCCTAATAACGTAGAAGCGGGTGAATTACTTAAAGAATTAATGAAAAAAACTATGAACATTGTCTTAGTAGGCAAATGCTACGTTGAATATCAGGGAAGAGCGTCTTCAGTTTTAGGTTTAGGCGATAGAATAATAATTATTAAATCAGATAGAACAATATTGGTACATAAATACAAAATGTCTGAACCCACAAATTGGCAGCCTCCAGGGAGTATTATCTCGATAACATTCGGAAAGAATGAGGTGATAATAAAAGGTTATAGATATGAACAAAAAGAGGTTTTAACGATTATTTTTAAGAACATTTTCAGTATTATCGGTATAAAATTAGTTGACTCATCTGAATTAATTATGAACATGACTGAGAAAATGGTTTATCAAGCCATAGAGCTAAACCCAGAAATAATAGAACCGGGTTTTAGAATAGTTTCGCAGCAGAGAATTATGCGTTCAGGTATTGTAGATTTTTCGGCCCGCGACCGTAATAATAAATATTGTTTGGTAGAAGTGAAAAGAAATAAAGTTTCTAATAAAGACGTTAAGCAAGCTTACAAATATTTTTCAGAGATATCTGAGAGAAATAAAGATAGCAGAGGAATAATTGTCGCGCCAAGCATAACTGTTGATGCAAAAAAAATGGCGGATTCACTTGGACTGGAATTTATTAAAATCAATTTGTTGAGGTGCTCAGAGATGTTGTCGAGTAAACTGAGTTTAGGAATGGGTGGAAGCGCAGGCATTCAGACCAAATTAGAAATTTAATAGGATAGTTTGGAGAAGAATATTTGAGTTTATTTTGTTGATATAGTCTAGGTTCAGAATTTCACGTTATTTTGAATTAAATTGATTAATATTTAAATTGCTGATTCGATCCCACGTTTTCCAAGTTTTTCGGGTAAATGAAGGTTTGCTATTATTTTTTTCAAGCCATTTCTTAAGAAAATCAATGGTTTTTTGATCTGAAGGGTAGCCGCTTCCAAAGTCACCATATTTTTTTTGCAATTTGTTAATTTCTCGGTCTCGCTCAACTTTTGCAATTATTGAAGCAGCGGAGACAGTGGGGCGGTGTTGATCTGCATGATGTTCAGAAACTATTTCAACAGGATATTTTACTACATTTTGGATATTTTGTTTAAATCGTTCAGTAACAGTATCAGAAGCGTCAACATACACAAGGTCTACAGCAAGTAGATTAATTATTTGGCCGGCCGTTATTGCTTCCAGATAATTTAATTTGGTATATTTTTGTTTTCTTGCGACATATTTATCAATCTCTTCAGGAGCTAAATGTTTTGAGATAACTTTTGTTGCAATTTGTTTTATTCTGGAATATAGTTTCTCACGATTGTTGGGACTGATTGTTTTAGAGTCGCGTACGCCGCAGTCTACGAGGTCATTAATATGTGATTCAGCGATAGAAATACCTGAAAGGACTAAAGGGCCAATTATGCAACCTCGCCCAGCATCATCAACACCACCTATTATTTTATTAGCACACAATAGTTATCGCTCCAGATTAGATAAAACATGATCAGCGAGGCGCTCAATTATATCGTCTTGGGGATCATCAGTTGATATATCAATTATTTCAACATCAGGCGAATCTTTAATATTGATTACAATAGGATCTGGAATTAGTCTATGAATAACACCGATTATAGGTTTACCTGAAGACATAATGATTTTTATTGCACGCTTAAATTCGGGGCTAAACAGTTCAATAGGACCTATTTCATCACACACTATAAGATCGCTATGTTCAGCCGCATGAAGTAAAGCTTGAACACCTAAATTAGATAAGGCGTTAAGATTAATTCTATATCGACCCATTTTTGGGCCAAATTTACCGGTGGTAGAAGCTATGATATCAGTATATCCTGAAGATAAATCGCATAATATGAATCCAGTTCTTATACCTTTATCTCTTTTTTCTTTTGAAATGATTCCTCCGACAGTATATCCTTTAGATCTAACAAGATTGGATACTTTAGAGATTATTGTTGTTTTCCCACTTCCGGGTTCCCCTGTAAGGAACCAAACGCGCTTCATAATATTCAATCTAACCAAGGATAACCGAAAGACCTATAATATAAACAACGCAATAGTTATTTTACCCTAAATAAGAAGGGTCATGCCGTTTGAACACCTTAGCCAATTTGAATCTAGAAACTGTGGAAAAAACCATATCAACATTACTACATGACAGAATTGAAGTAATTAAAGAATTAAAGAAATTAAGGGATGAAAGAAAAACGTCTATCCTAACGAATAGAGAGTTAAGTGATAATTTATGGAAGATAAGGGAGAAAATAAGGGATGACATTGATAAAATAAAAATAGTTACAAGCGATAGATATAATCTTGTTAATGATATAAGGGAATCAAGATCAAAAATAAAAGAAGCGGCTAATAAATTTAAAAACACAGACTCAAGCATTCGAAATATTGCACCAGAAGAATTACAGAATACTGTTTCGAAATTAGAATGGAAGTTACAAGCTGAGAGACTCACAAGGGAAGAAGAAAAAGAAATAGTTGCCAATATTAAGGAAATTCATTTAAAAACAATCAGAGTTAAGAATAAAATGAATCAAGATTTAAACATAAAGGCTTTTTCAGATAATGTATCAACTATAAGTATTAATTTAGACGCCAATTCAAAAGATAGAAGAGAGTTACAAAAGAATATTACAGTTCAAAAAGATGACGTAAAAAGATTAAGGGAACAACAAACAGAGAATAATAAAAGAATAGAAAACATTGAGAAGTTATTAGTTGATGAAGAAGATAAACTAGAAATGATACATCGCCAATTAGATGATCTAAAGAGTTCAAGAAGGGGAATAATTGAAGAAAAACATAGAATTGCCGAAAATGAATTTAGGAGAAAAGAGGATGACGCGATTGGGCGTATCAAAGATGAAGTTAAGGGCAAACTTGCAGAAGGAAAAAAAATACCTTTAGAAGAGCTAAAACTATTCTTCAACCAACGTGAAGATTAAATAGCCCAATATTCTAATATATAGAGAATAGTTAGAAAAATGGATAATGATGATTCAACCAAGTCAAGGTTGCTAGTTCTTTGCATTGATAGAGATAACGATATTGGAACATTAACTGGAATATCTACTCCGATAATTGGTAGAGACCGATGTATCATTACAGCGACAAGGCTTTCATTAGCTGACCCAGAAGAAGCAGATGCCAATGCAATATTCGCGGCAATTAAAGAACATGACGCATTGCAGAAAAAAGGACACGATTGTGATGTTGCAATTGTAACAGGCAATTTTAAAAGAGGCGTTGAGGGAGATCGAAAGCTGCTTCGAGAGGTTAAACACGTAGTCGAGGATCATAAATCAGATGGCATAATTTTTGTTTCAGATGGTGCAGATGATGAGCAACTTATTCCAATAGTTCAAGGAGTTAAACCAATATTATCTGTTCGAAGAATAACTATTAAGCATAGTAAAAGCGTTGAGGAATCATATGCAGTATTAGGGAGATACTTACGTATGATGATATATGATCCAAGGTACTCAAAATTTTTCTTAGGGGTTCCAGGACTTTTACTGATTATAGGTGGACTGCTGATGGTATTAGATATGGTTACAGAAGCAATAGCAGTCTCGGTAGGTATACTGGGTATAGCTTTCATTATTAGAGGATTTGATATTGATAAATTAATAGGTTCAATTACACGCCTTAAACCTTCGGGATATCTACGATTTTTTTCAATACTGTCTTCAATACTAATCATGATATCATCAATTTATTTTGGAATTACAAAGATAGGTACAACTCCAGAATATTTAGAGCTATTAAATGAAGGTTCAATCATAGATAATGGCCCTTATCTTCTGGGGCTGTTCATCCAAGAAACCATCAACTTCTTTTGGATAGGGCTTGGCCTTTTTTTCGGGGGTACAGTATTATATCATTGGCTTCGAAGAAGTTATAAAATAATTCGAGCGGGAACAGGACTATTAGTGCTATTGCTACTATATTTTCCTATGACGCAAATATCATTAATTTTCCTTGGAAGAGGTAATCCGTCTATATTAATATCATTACTTTTAATTGGGTTGGCGGTAATATTTTTAGCTGTAACAATCGCGTACCAATATATTTCTTCAAAGAAAAACTTGGAATAATCTAAAATGCTTTCAAACATATTTAGATATTTTGGAATTTACAGAATTTACTCCAGATATTTGAAGAATCAGATCTCTAAATCAATCACGCCGAAGCATATTGGGATAATATTAGATGGCAACAGGCGTTGGGCAGAAGATAAAATGGCGCCAAGCAATCATGGACACATTATTGGAGCTAAAACCGCCAAATATTTACTAGACTGGTGTCATGAACTGGGAATTGAAGCCATAACTATATACGTTCTTTCCACTGAGAATCTAAAAAGATCTAAAAATGAGGTTAAATTTCTTTTTTCATTAATCGAAGAAAAACTAAAAGAATTGCTAACAGAGGAAAAAATTCACAAATATAAAGTACGGGTAAAAGGCATAGGTAATATAGATCTTTTACCTCAAAATATTAGTAATCTTTTATCGGATTTAGAAAAACAAACTAGTTCTTATAAAGATCATTTTATGAATATAGCTATTGCTTATGGAGGAAGATTTGAGATTCTTGAAAGTGTAAAAAAAATTGCGAAGTTAGTTAAAAACGGAGAAATAGAGCCATCAAATATTACATTTGAAACTATAGAGCAGCATTTGTATACATCTCATCTCCCTAACCAGGATGTCGATTTAATAATCAGAACATCAGGTGAAGAAAGGTTAAGCGGCTTTTTAATTTGGCAAAGCGCTTACAGTGAACATTTCTTTTTAGATGTGTACTGGCCAAGTTTTCGAAAAATTGATCTTATGAGAGCTCTCAGAACTTATCAGCGTAGATCTAGAAGATTGGGTATATAGATAGATAAAGACTAAGAAATAAATAGTGATTCATCGTGAACCAATGATGATTTGAAAGCAGGAATAGTTGTGGGTGGCGCTTTTGGCGATGAAGGAAAAGGTAAGATAATAGCTTATCTTGCGGTTAAAGATAAGGTCAATATTACAGCTAGGGGAGGTGTAGGGCCAAATGCTGGACATACA
>CAYNJB010000023.1:0-10917 GCA_964397515.1 uncultured Nitrosopumilales archaeon
GGGAACATGAGCTGGGTTTAGACCGTCGTGAGACAGGTCGGTCTCTGCCTGATGGGAGCGTGGTCATCTGAGGGGAAGTTGCCCCTAGTACGAGAGGAACAGGGTAACGTGGCCTCTGGCGTACCGGTTGTCCGATAGGGCATTAGCCGGGCAGCTAAGCCATTGTGGATAAGAGCTGAAAGCATCTAAGCTCGAAGCCTCTCCCGAGAAAAGATGGCCTTCTACAGAATATTTCCTTCTGGAGGTATATGTAGACGAGAGCTGGGGAAGAAGACCCCGTTGATGGGATGGGGGTGTAAGACGGAAGGCTTCGGCCGACCGTTTCAGCCCGCCATTTCCAATCGCTCAAGGCGTCGAGATAAAGATCCTCCCGTTAAGGCGCAAATCTATACACGGCAAAAAAAGCCCTAAGTATCTCTTTATAACTAGTATCTATCCTATCCTAAAATAGGATGCAATATAGACACATACTTGATTCGTTTAAAGAATATGTTTGGGAGTCCTCCAATGAGGAAATATCTAATTCTACAGGTATAGATATCAATCATATTCGTCGTTTTGATACAAACACTTCGCCATATCGACCATCTCATTGGTTGAAAAAACTATCAAAAGACTTACCTAACCTTGATATTAACCAATATCCAGACACATCATATACCAACTTACGTAAAAAACTATCAAATTATATCGGTGTAGATTGTGATAGAATAGTTGTAGCTAATGGAGCTGACGAGGCGTTTGATATAATTTCTAAAACATATCTTGATCAAGGTTTTGCATCCATAGAATCATCACCAACTTACTCATATTACCGTATAATTTCTGAACTTAACTCTTCAAAAATGATATCTATTCCACGAAAAAAAAATTTTTCTGATAATGTAGACACTATTCTCAATAATATAGATAACACTACTCGGATAATTTATTTATGCAGCCCTAATAATCCCACTGGAAACTCTGTTGATAGAAATGATATTCTTCGCATTCTAAATGAAACTAAATCTAATGTGGTTATTGATGAGGCATATCAAGAATATGGCGGTGAATCCTTCATAGATCTAACTGAAGAATACGATAATTTACTAATAGTTAAAACACTTTCTAAAGCATTTGCTCTTGCCGGAGCTAGAATAGGCTACATAGTTGGATGTAAACGTGCAGTTGATTTATTGAATAAAGTTCGTCCTCCTAACAGTCTAAATGTTATTTCTTTACGATTAGCCGAGTTCGCATTAGATGATGTTAACTGGACCAAAAGAAAAATAAAAATTATTCTAAAAGAACGTGATAGATGCATGAAGGAGATAAGTCACATAAAAAATGTTAAAACTTATCCTTCTGACGCCAATTTCTTTCTCATTGAGTTTCTAAACAAAAGTAGCGAATCAGTATGCAATTCTCTTATTAAGAAAGGTCTAGTGTTAAGAAAACTGAAAGGTCATCCAGTTCTAGAAAACTGTTTAAGGTTTTCAGTGGGATTACCTAAACATAACGATGAATTTTTAGTTTCTCTTCAAAATATCATGGATAATCATAAGTGATAATATTAAGAAGTTGTTGAAAAACATATTTGAATCGGAAAACACAAATCACAGTAATAGGTTATAGTGGATCTCATTGTTCATCAAAAGCATATTCAGTAGCCTATGAATCTGGGAAAGCCATAGCTAAGGCTGGAGCGGTTTTAATTACAGGCGGTCTTGATGGCGTAATGGAAGCAGCGTCCAAAGGCGCGAATCAAGAAGGCGGTCTAGTTTTGGGGATAGTACCACAATCTACTTTTGATCATGCAAATTCATATAGCAATATTGTCATCCCAAGTGGACTAGGGTATGCTAGAGATTTTTTAACTGCTTACTCCGCTGATGGGGTCATTATCATAGGTGGTGGAGCAGGCACTCTTATCGAAGCTTGCGTAGCATATCTTGTGAATAAACCTATAGTGGCGATAAAGGGGAGCGGAGGAATAGCTGATAAAATTTCAGGGGACTATTTAGATGAACGAAAAATATCGAAAATTCACACAGTCGATAACCCAAATAAAGCAATTGAACTTCTCTTATCTTTAATATATTAACCCGTTTTTTTATTCTAATATCTTTAGTTAATTTTGCTTGTTCAACTATTCTCGAATACTTTCTAGAGTTGAGACAGCTGACCATAGAGTAACTCTTGCAAAAGACGGCATGTTTGGATCTTGCGAAACTTCATCGAGCATGCTTATAACATTAGCAGCTCTAACACCTATTGAAAGTTCTGTATCTTGTAAAACTATCATTGAGTCTTTAACTACCTTTCGAATATTTCTGGGAGTAATATTGCTGTCGGCTATTTGTTTAAGAGTGACCATTGACTTATTCAGCCTTTCTTCATTTTCTATCTTTTTCTTTGAAACCACAAAATTCACCTTGCTCTAAGAACATGATATGTTGTCTAACTACATTAATTAAACTTTCTGAAAATATCACTAAATTAATATGTCCCAGTTACCATATCTCTATAGAACATATATTGACTGAATCTGAGCGAACCAGGATAAATGAAGCAACGGCAAATCTTAGAAAAGGTGGAACACTTCTTAGTGAACCATGCCAAAAATGTGGAGGAGTTCAAATTAAACTTCAAAATAAAATTACCTGTGTCTCATGTGGATCAGATCTAATAAGTAAAGAAAAGAAACCCAGTTCTACAATACAATCAACAGGATTTACTGAAATATTGGATGGTAAGATAGCTGAAATAATGTTGGCGTTAAAAAACGAATCTTCAGTTGATACACAAATTAAACTTATTGATCTAATAACCAAATACTTTAATCTACTTGATCGCATAAATAAAACGCCGAAAGTAAATTAAGAAAAGTATTTTAAAAACAAAATATGTTTAATTAAATCTTGTCTCGAACACAATTGAAAAATATAATGTGTAATTTGCATAAATCTGGCATAAAAGGAGGCGCTCGATATATCTGAAATAATTGATATTTTAAAGTCAAAACTATCCAGTGACGAATGGGAAATATTTAATGAGATAATTAATGCACCCCCATCAAAAATCCGCTCAATAATAGAAGATAAGATATCTAAGGCAGAATCAGTTTGAAAATTGAGAAAGTTGAAGTTATAGGCTTTAGAGGACTTGTGAATGAAGAATTCACTGTTGACGACCTTTCTATATTCGAAGGGGAAATGGGTTCAGGTAAAACCTCTAGGCTTTTAGCTATCCTTTTCTCTTTGACAGGCCAATCACCAGCAGGTATAACACTTGACGATCTAATAAACACAAATTCTGAATATATGTTGGTAAAGGTTGATGGAAAAATTGATGGGACATCTTTTTTTCTTGAAAGGAGAAAGAAGCGCGGTTCATCTGTATCCGTTAAAACAAATCTTCAAGAACTTCCAACTATAAAAGAAAAGATCTTCATAGAAGGAAGGGAAATAGCTAGATTATTTTCTGGTAGGCCTACAGAAAAAACTGTTAAGATTGACACTCTTCTTGGTTTATCTACTTATAATAAATTGCAAACGAAATAATTATTTCTCCTATAGAAAAGAATATTCAAGAGATTGAAAAGAAAATCGCAAATACAGACAGAATAAGCGATATTAATAAAAAGCTTAACGAAGTTGAAAATGAAATCAATAGCAATAAAAAATTATTAAGCAATAATCGAGCCCAACAGAAAAAAGATTTTGAACTTATCCCGTGGGCCCAAGAGATACAGAAAAAAGTTTATTCGAATAGAGAAGCTCAATTTGAATTAGATGAAAAGAAAAAATCTATAGCTGAGTATAAATCACAACTAGAATTATATCCTATGGAAAATCAAAAAATTATAGACGAAGTTAAAGAGCTAGATTCCAGAAATGAGGCTTTGAATAAACGTATTGCGGCTTTAGAATCATCTATGCAAATAATGGACCTACAAGGAAAAAAGATTGACTAAATACGAACTTGTCCTTTATGTGGAGCCTATATTTCGTCTAAGACATTAGAACAGTTTAAGCATTTAGATGAAGAATACAAACAGCATATAACGTGGTCATCAGATCTTCAGCATCTTTTGCATTCTAAGAGGAAAAAACTTGAAGCGTTTCTAAAAAAAATGGAGCATCGAAAATTTCTTGAAGAAGAAATTAAGCGGTTAGAATTATTAATTGAAGAAATTAATCGCTATTCTATACCTTCTGAAGATGCAATGAAAGCAACATCTATCTTAGAAAATGTGGAAAAACTGGAAAATGATGAAAAGACGCTAGAGCTAAGAGAAAAAAACTTGGAAGAACAAAAAGAAGCGTACTCTGTTAGCATTATCTCAATCTGAAAGCGTGGATACCGTTAAATTACTAAAAAGTTTGTCCAGTCTAAATAAATTTGCTGAATCGTTAAGTAACATAAAACGTAGTTTAATCGCAACCTTAAATGAAGTAAGAACTAAAAAAATTCAAACCTTAAAATATTATTTCAAAGAATCGTTTAAGAAAATCTATCCTTATGAACGTATTAGCGAAGTTGATTTTCAAACAAATCAGATAAGGGGAAAAGAAGTGTTGCAGGTTAAAGGTAAAGTTAAAAACTTTTGGCTATATTCACATCAGATGAGTACTGGTGAGAATGTAGCTATCAGTTTTGCTCTTCTATTCGCCATCAACAAGTTAGAATATGCTCCTTTACTCCTTTTAGATGAACCTGAAGAAGGATTAGACACCAAGGGCATAATTGGATTTGCTGATCTTTTGAAGAAAATGAAAATGAATACGCAGTTAATGGTTGCCACTCGTAGTCCATTTTTAGCATCTCAGCTTAAAAATCTTAATAATAATTTTAAAGATGTTTGAGGTATCTACGCATATTTATAGAAATTACTCATCAAGTTCAACATAATATTAAATATATTTTAATTTAATAAATTCTATATTTTGTATTATCTTAACAATTGTTACGAATAACGGTGATTTTATATAACATTTTTATGAATTTGTAAGTTATAGCATTATCAGAATCTAGATTCAGCTGCGTAAAATATAAAAACTCGTTTTTTATTACCTTTTGTACAAACAAAGGAGAATTTAAAATAAAATGTCACAAATAACTCAAACTGGCCAACCTATATTGGTCTTGAAGGAAGGCAGCTCTCAAACAAAGGGACGAGAAGCTCAACGAAATAATTTCATGGCAGCTAAGTTGATTGCTGATGTAATAAAAAGTTCACTTGGACCCCAAGGCATGGATAAAATGCTTGTGGACGGTCTAGGTGATGTAACAATAACAAACGATGGTGCAACCATTCTTAAAGAAATTGATGTTCAACATCCAGCTGCTAAAATGATGGTCGAGATTGCAAAAACTACAGATAGCGAAGTAGGAGATGGTACTACTTCAGCTGTTGTACTTGCTGGTGCCTTAATCACCAAAGCAGAAGAACTTGTAAATAAAGGTGTTCACCCTACAATAATAGTTGATGGATATGCAAAATCAGCAGATAAAGCCTTGGATATACTAGAAAATATTGCGATAAAAATTGATCCAACAGACAAAACTTGGTTAACAAAAATTGCTACCACCAGTATGCAAACTAAACTAGTATCTGAAGATGCGCCTCATCTATCAAAATTAATCGTAGATGCTATAACACAAATAGCTGAGAAAGTAGGTGAAACATATGAAATTGATTTAGATAATATTAAAGTAGAGAAGAAACCAGGTGGCTCGCTAAGCGACACCACACTAATCACTGGCATGGTTTTAGATAAAGAAGTAGTTCATTCTGGTATGCCAAAATCTATTACAAACGCAAAAATTGCGTTGTTAAATGCTGCACTTGAAATCGAAAAGACCGAAATCAGCGCAGAAATCAGAATTTCAGACCCTACACAAATGAAATCTTTCATGGATGAAGAGAACAGACTTCTAAAAACAATGGTTGAAAAAGTATCTGCTGCCGGGGCTAATGTGTTATTGTGCCAAAAAGGACTTGATGATATAGCTCAACATTATCTTGCAAAAGAAGGAATTCTTACTGTAAGGCGAGTAAAAGAAAGTGATATGACAAAACTTTCAAAAGCAACTGGAGCAAGATTAGTAACAAACCTTGAGGATCTAACCGCTGAAGACTTGGGTGAAGCATCACTTGTTGAAGAGAGGAAAGTTGAAGAAGACAAATGGGTTTTCATAGAAGGCTGCAAGAATCCAAAAGCTGTAACTTTATTAATTAGAGGAGGATCACAACGTATTATTGACGAAAGTGACAGATCAATTCATGATGCATTAATGGTTACCAAAGATGTACTAGAACAACCCGCAGTATTAGCAGGCGGCGGCTCACCTGAAGAAGAAGTTTCCCATCAGCTAAGAGAATGGTCAAGTTCATTATCTGGTAGAGAACAGCTAGCCGTTCAAATGTTCGCAGCCGCAATCGAGAAGATTCCATTAACACTGGCAGAAAACGCCGGCCTTGATCCTATTGATTCACAAGTTGAACTAAGAGCCAAACACTCAGACGGCAAAACTTGGTGGGGAATAGACATCACAGCAGGCGGAGTTGGTGATCTATCAGAAAGCAACATCTATGAACCATTAAAGGTAAAAACACAAATCATCAAATCAGCTTCAGAAGCAGCAAATATGATTCTAAGAATTGACGACGTCATATCTTCAGGTAAATCTGCAGGTCCACCACCGGGTGCCGAAGGCATGGGGGGTATGTAACTCTCATCCACCTTCTTTTTATGCATAGATTTAGTCTAACCACTCTTTTGATAAACACTTGAATAAATCACATTCTTTCTACCCCGTAATATCTAAGAAAGACTTATTGTAGGGATAAATCGAGGGTTTATAATACATAGGAATGTGAAGAATTGGTTCAAATAACTGATCTCGTATTTAGAGATGGACCTCAATCCATACTTGCTACTAGACTACGGACAGAAGACATGCTTCCAATAGCAAAAACCATGGATCAAATTGGCTTTTTTTCACTTGAGGTGTGGGGAGGAGCTACGTTTGATGTCTGTCTTAGGTATCTAGGCGAAGATCCTTGGGAGCGACTCAGACTTCTCAAGGAAAATATGCCCAACACTTCTATGATGATGCTCGAAAGGGCCATGAATATTGTCGCCTACAAGAATTTTCCTGATGACATTGTAATTAAATTTATTGAACTCGCTCATAAAAACGGTGTGGACTACTTTCGAATATTTGACGCAGTAAACGATTTACGTAATTTAAAAGTACCTATTGAAACAGTTAAAAAAATCGGTGCTCATGCCCAAGGCTGTCTTAGCTACGCAATTAGCCCTATTCATACAGTTGACTATTATGTCCACGTATTCAAAGAACTTGTAAAGATGGGTTGCGACTCATTATGCTTAAAAGATATGGCTGGAATTGCTTCACCTCAAAGAGCTTATGATATTATTTATGCTTGTAAGGAAAACGGTATTACGGCTCCTATTGATTTACACTGCCATACTACAAGTGGAATGGCTGATTTAACATATCTAAAAGCTTGTGAAGCAGGAGTGGATGTAATTGATTGCTCAATTTCTCCATTATCCGGTGGAACTGGTCATCCAGCCACAGAATCAATTGTAGCCTCTTTACAAGATACTCCTCATGATACAGGTTACGATCAAGAAGCCCTATTGAAGTGCCGTGACCATTTCCAAGAAAAATGGGAAAAATATGAACATCTACATAGAGATCAAGCTATGAAAGTTGATCCATCTGTCACAGTTCATCAAATCCCCGGAGGAATGCTATCAAATTTCGTTATACAGTTAGAGCAGTTTGGAGCAGTAGACAAATATCAAGCCGTTTTAACTGAGACAGCACGAGTGCAAAGAGACTTCGGATGGCCTCCTCTTGTAACTCCAACATCTCAAATAGTTGGTGTTCAATCTACTTTAAACGTGGTTTTTGGTAGATACAAAAAGATCACTAACGAAACTAAAAATTACATGAGAGGTATGTACGGTAAATCTCCAGGGGAAATAAGTGATGAAGTTAAAGAACAAATACTTGGGAAAAATTGGAAAGACGAAATTATTTCTCAAAGACCTGCTGATCTAATTAAACCTTTGTACAATATTACTCGCGATGAAATGGCTGACAAAGGACTCCCTGTGACCCCAGAATGGGTCATATCTTACGCGCTTTTTCCACCGCAAACCGAAGAGTTTCTATTAGGTAAAGCAAAACCTGAGTTTGTCTCTAGTCAACTTCCTCTTAAACTCGGTCCTAATGAACGTAAATTCAAAACTAATATTGAGGGAGTACAATACGACGTCATAATGCAGAAATCAAAAGGATCATAAGGAGAATAGACGTTAAATTGACTGAAGAATTAAATCATGTCTTCTTTTGTAAAAAATGTCGCAGATTAAGGACAGTTTATGAAGGATATCGCGAAAAATCTGTTATGCCTGAAGTGAACCCAATATTTGATGTTATAACTTGGTGTTGCAAAATATGTAAAGAACCAATAGTTGAGGTTACAGAGATGACAAAAAAGGAGGCTGTTTAGAATTGCCTGAAAGAATTGTTAAACGAGCCCGTAATTTCTCACCAAATCTTTACTTCACTGTCCCATTTAGAACTATGTCTAAATACAAAATTGAGCGTGGTGACACTTTACTATGCAATTTAGGAAAAGTAGTTGATTCAACTGGAAATATTTTGATTAATGTAAATCGCGAAATTGAATGCAAGGTTAGTAAAAGAGATGGCCGATTCTACGTTCCTCCAGAACTCATTAAAGAGCTTAACCTCGTAGGTGTAGAGTACTATGAATTCACTCTTAATAAACTCCTAAAAACTGACGGCAGTGAAATAGAAATATATCCTGATGAGCTCGTCGAAACAGATATTAGAAAAATAAAGAGTTAATCCACGGTTCTCAAATTAAGTAACCTTATATTAGTGTTGTTTCTCTCTTTAGGTGTTATAAATTGGCAATTGTAGGCTGGGAATGGATAGTTGTTGTTGCAATAGTTGCTATTATTTTAATCTGGGGACCAGGTCAAATTCCAAAACTCGCAAAATCATTAGGTCAAGCAAAAAAAGAAATGAAAGATACACTTGCTGAAAGTGAAGAAAACAACTCTGAAACTAATGAACCTGATGAAACTGATGAGACAACAACGTCTAATGATAAAGATAAAGTCAAAGTTGACCCATTAATAGTGACCGCGATAAAGCTTGGGATAGACGTAACTGGAAAAACACGGGAACAAATTTCAGATGAAATAGTGGCAAAGACTAAGAAGGAATAACAACCAAAAACCGTCAAACTCTAAAAATAATTACTTTTTTTCATCTTATTTTCATACTTGTAGTTAGTGAAAACCCTTAAGTGTCAACAATTAATCAACGGTTAACGTGCCGCGGTCGCCTAGCCTGGTAGGGCGCAGGCCTGGAAACGCAATCGCTTGTTAGCCTGTGACCATTTGGTCTCGTGGGTTCAAATCCCATCCGCGGCGCCTAAGAATCTTACAATATGTTTTTCGCTGAAAAACATAAGAATATCATTAATTTACATATTAAAAAATCAATATTTACTTTGATATATTAGTCACTTCTAATGAGAAGTTTTGCATTGAAAGGTTGGAACCACATTTATCACATTTTCCACTATTTGTTTTCAACACATCTCTAACAGATTTTAAGTCGATACCTGAGTATAAAGATGAATTACAATTGCTGCAAACAATTTCCAATACCATGTATATCTATAGTTCAAACACTAAAATATAAACTAAATGCTTAACATGTTCATTTACTTCTTAAAATTTAATTAATCGGTTTTAGATTAAGTCCTCTAACAAAGATACACTCATCTTCATCAATTGATAGGTGATTTTTTCCAAATTTTTGATCAACCATTTTTAAATCAGTGTCTCTTACAATAACTATGGGTGTTCTCTCGTCAGTTTCTCCCATCAAAAAATTAGCTCCGGCACTAATCTCATCTGAAATAGCTCTTTTAGTTACACAAATAATGTTTCCAAAAAGATCTTTCTTGCCTCTCTCATCACTTACAGGCTGAAAGCCTGACACTGCTAATGTTATCCCTATAGTTCCTATTCGCGTCGGCATAAGTCTACTGTCACTTATAATGACCCCAACTTTCTTTTCTAACTCAAATAAAATTTGCATTCTAATCCTATTTGCGCTAACAAATGGATCTTGAGGATATAATATTACTTTTCCATCATCAATATTTGACTTATCTATTCCTGCATTAGGCACAACCACACCTTCTTTTATCGTTAATAGAAAACCGACTATTCCTGAAAAAATTGTGTCTGCTTCCCGGATTACAATTTCGGTTAAACTACTTGACATATTTAATTTAGAAGCTATTTCTAAAGCTTTCTTACTAGGCTGAATCTTATCTAAGTCTAATACTCTACCCTCTGATAATGATACGAATTTACTTGAAAAAACGATTATATCTCCATCTTGAATTTCCACCTCATTTTTTTTCAGTGCAGAACATAATGTTTGAAATAAATTAAATCGATTTCTAACGATAGGAACAATTATTGGATAATAAACCACATTTTTTCTCTTACTCATACTAATCCTCTAACAATATTCCCATATAGAACAACACATTGAAACTTTATTAAACCTTCTAAAAAGATCTGTTACATTAAAACTGGAATTTAATGTAAAAGCCAGAATACTCGGCCAAGAAAGAGTTAATAAAATTCGAACTATACTTCCTTCAGTAAGATCCCTCATAATAACATGTCTCTTTTTGTCTATTAAATGCTGAATAATAGATACTTTTTATACATATCTGCAAATATTTTACTATTTAATAACAACCTCAACTCAAAATTTTACAATATATCAGTGAATTATAACGCCGTTTTTTACTGTTTTCCGTAAAAAAGGAAT
>CAYNJB010000024.1:0-10780 GCA_964397515.1 uncultured Nitrosopumilales archaeon
CAGTTGGTGAGGGACCCCTAAGCAAAATTGCCGGACGGTCGCGCAGGCCCCTGTCGCTTTCCCCCCTGGGCTCTCCTTATAATCTCGCCCTAGCAGCAACTTTTGGAGGCACACTTCAAAAGATGGAGAGGCCTATCAAAGAATATCGTCGCATAAATATCATAAAGGAAAATAAGTTAATTAAAATAAAATCATTTAGAGCTTTTGAATCCCACGGTTATAAAATATTTAGATTACCAAAAGATTTCGAAAGAATTGGGGTTTCGGGGGTGTCAGAAAATGAAGTTATTAAACATCGAGAAAAACAAATCTATGGAGTACAATTTCACCCAGAAATAAGCGGTAGAGTTGGACTAGGAATATTAAAGAATTTTATAGGAATCTGTAATTTACAAAAAAAGAATTGTTAACCCAAAATGCAATTAAGACAGTTATAGATATAGATAGATGGTTTGAAAGGCGATATAGAGCTAAAAGTACATCCTTTATTTTTTAGGGAATTTGCCTCAAAGACTTGGGTTTCAATAACAGGTATAGTTTCAGAACTAGTTGAGAATAGTTTTGATGAGGATGCCACAAAGGTTTTGATTTCAATACTTGATGATGGATCAATAATTGTTGAAGATAATGCTGGAATGAATAAGGATAGCCTGGATAAGTTTCTATTTGTTGGTAGCCCACATAAACAAGATGAACAACGATCACCTCAATTTAATAGAATAAGAAGTGGAAAGTATGGTACAGGAAGACTAAGTTTTCTAACAGCGTTTAACCGAATGGATATTAAGACTAAAAGTGGAAAATTCTCCATATCATTTCAACTTAATGAGCACATATTAGAGAAACTCTCTTCAGGAAAAGTTGAATTAACAATAGTCGATGAGCATTCTTTGAATAGAAACGGGACAGAAATAAGATTATTGGAGCCAAAAATGACTGTTGATATTCATCGAATTAAGAGAGAAATGACACGACTTGATTGTCTTAGGCAACCGTTTTTCGAGCTTTATATCAAGAGAGCTCAAACCAGAAATGAATGGAGCTTTACAGAAGCTGAGAAAATCAACCCACCTCAATTTGAAGGCATTCATATTCCCATAACCGAAGAAGGACTGGAGGGAGAAATTCTTGTTACTAAAAGACCACTTCCAGAAGATGAACGAGGATTAGCAATTATGGTCGGAGGGCACATAGTTGGGAGGAATAATTTTGGCGTCTTAGGAGCATCAGCTGATAGAATCAGCGGATGGGTTAGAGGGCAACATCTAACATCTAGATTCGCAGATAAATCAGCACTTGTTGAAGATCATGCCTATGAAAAATTTGGGAAACAAGTTAGGAATTTTCTGAAAGAAAAAGTATTGCCAATTATGGCAGGATACGTTGAGGTTGAGATAACTAAAGAAGAGTCACGAGTTTACAAAAAAGTTGATCAATTACTTGCTGATGCGGTTCATCACATTATTAAATCTGAAATTGATAGTGACATGCTATCTACAGAAGTGACAGGGGAAACGTCCTTAGTAGATAAAATAAAAGATGGGGAGAATATTCATTCATCATTTAATGATAATAATTTAAGAGGAAATCAACTCTTACCAAAGGAAGATTCAGAAGAGTTATCTTTGGGGCGTATCAACGAAAACCAAAATAATTTAGATATTATTAGTTCAAAGATAATTAAAAATCAGAATAATCAGAAGATAAGAAATAAAGATCATATAATAAGCCCAGAAAAATCTATCACACCAATAAATCAGCAAAGTGTAGAGACTCAAAAAGATTTTTCAGAGCAATCAGATACAAAAGGAATATCATCACTACGCAAACAGAAACGAGTAATTCGTAGAACTTTTGTTCTGAAGAAAGTAGGTTATCGGGTTATACCGTATGAAGATGAACAAGATGAGAAAGAAGCATTTACAGAAGAATTGACGATATATGTAAATAAGGCTCACCCAACATATAGAGCTGAAGCACAAAAGGGTGGAGAACTTCTAATTAGGCATGTGATTAGACTTGTATCAAAAATTATAGCTCTGAATCATCATCCAGAGGGAAAAGACGCATTAGAATTACAAAATAAATTAATTGCTGAAGCGATAAGGTTGAGGCAGATAAAGCCCCCACGGACTTTCACAAATCAAAGATCAGATTCACTAAATAAAAATCGGTGACGGCTCGACCAGTTTTCGCATCTCCACCAAATCCCATCTCTGATTCGACTCAGTCACCCACGTAGACGCAGCAGCGTAACCACCCCATCTTAGGGCCGCTCCCTCCCGGACCTGACCCATTTCGACAGTTGGGAGTCAAAACCTCTCCTTCGAGAGGGTTGCTCTTTGTGACCACCCACCGCGGCGTGAAGTCATCCCAGCCAAACCAGCGGGTAATTCAACAGGAATGTTTAACCTGATAGTTACTGACCTCTGCATATAGCCGGTTTCAGAGACAGGAGACGGCTAACCTCCAAGTCCTACCCGCCACCGAACTAAGCTTAATATAGCGACTATTATATTATTTTTTTCACAAATAATTTTTTCCCAATATATCTAGAAAAGATTAATAAAATTGGTTTTTTGCAACCTACGATAATATTATACAATTATCTGGGGGATAAGTCATTTTGGGTAACGCAACTTGAGAGTATTGACGATCTCACAAACTGAACAAATTGCATTTGATGACGGAAAACCGCAATTTGAACAATTAAAATAAGATTTATTTTGTTTTATTCGTAGCGAACTCACATCGACCGAGGATTTTAAGAGATTATATTTAATCCCCGGATGTTTTTTTTCGAGATCGTTTAGAATTAGTCTTATTTCAGATCTTATTGATTCATTCATATAGGGACAGTCTTGGGATTGAAATGGTATATTGTTAAGAAATGCATAAAATACGATTTCAGCTTCAGGAATCTCCATAAATGGTCGAATGCGTCTTGCACTAAATCCTTTAGTTATCTCTTGTGCAGGCAAGCTGGTGATTGCTCGTCTCGAATCGCCAGATAACAAGTTTATTAGAAAAGTTTGAAGAACGTCATCCAGATTATGGGCTGTTGCAACCACGTCTGCATTGACTGTCTTAGCTAGAATATCAATTGTGCGTTTTCTTAAGATACCACAAATTGTGCAAGAAGATAATCCTTTATCTAGACGTTTTGATATGGCTTTATCAAGATCTACCGAGTATACATCATTAAAACTTAAGATTTTATAAGGAATATGAAGACTGTTAGCTACGCTTACTACATTTCTAATAGCTTCATCTCTGTATCCGCTAATTCCCTCATCTACACTAATAGCAATTAATTTTGAGCCATATTTTTTAGAAAGATTATGTAGGACATGAAGCAGAGTTAAACTATCCTTCCCACCAGAAACAGCGACCGCAACTTTATCACCATAATTCAACATATTATATTTAGATATGGTTCTGCGAGTTTTGTTAACCAATGATGACATAAAACAATCAGAGCACATCTTTTCACCAGAATATGCTCTAAAATAAACAACTTTTCCGCCGCAACGACTACATTGATTTTTTCCAGACATTTAATCTAAATCACCACTGAAACTTTATCCCCAGTTTATCCCCATTGATAGTTAATTGACAAATTACAAATAGATGTCTATAATAATATCTTCCCAGAAGCTAGGTTGGAAGCAAATGGGAGAAAATGTTGTAGAAGAAAAGAAGAAGGCAATAGAACTTCAATTTCCATTATTACTAATCCGGACTATAAGAGGATTAAAGACTTTAGATAGAATGGGAGGATGGATTGGAACCAAATGGTTAGGCTGGCTGGTACTCCTCATTATGCCAATAATAGCAATTTTAGGACTTTATATCATAACTAATAGTGTAAGTGTTCTTTTTTCGAACGCATTAGCTAGAAGTTATGTTAGATCATTCACACCGTTGGCAAACTTACTAATTCCAGGACTTAATCCTTATCTCCCTATAGCATATGGGTGGATTGCACTGGTTGTTGGACTTGTAGCTCATGAAGCCGCACACGGAGTTCTAGCTAGAAATTTAAAGTTTCAAGTTAAGTCAGCAGGTCTTCTCCTTCTAACAATTATTCCTATTGGTGCTTTTGTTGAGGTAGATGATAAAGCTCTTAGAAAAGCTAAAGCAAGAGACTCTGGAAGAGTTTTTGCAGCGGGTCCAGGCAGTAATGTAGTAGTTGCGCTCGTTAGTTTAACAGCACTTCTACTTGTTCTGGGTTCAATTAGTCCGATAGTTGACGGATTCGGAGTTACATCTATTACCAAAGACTACCCAGGAGATAATGTTGGGCTAGACCCAGGAGACATTATTTTTAAGATAAACGGCATAAATATTTCTAACTGGGATGATGCCACCTTTGCACTTAATAATGTGAAACCCAATGATACCGTAAATATGAAGGTAGGAAAAATTTCTAATAAAGGAATTCTGTCGATTGAAGAATTTGATATTATAGCAGTTGGGAGCCCATCTAATGAGTCAAAAGGATATATAGGATTTAGCGGCGTAGGACTAAAAGATAGTCTAGAAGGTTATAGAAACTTCGGGAGAGCTTCACCTTTTATTTACTTAATATGGCCAACTTTTTCTGGAGCCAATCAACAGGTTATCCCCTTTTCAGATAGCATGTTTAGATTTTACACTTCACCAATTGGCTCAGACTTCAATATACTAGCAAATCTTTTCTTCTGGATATGGTTTGTCAACTTTAACCTTGCAATATTTAATGCACTTCCGATATATCCATTAGATGGCGGTCAAGCACTTCGAGCATTACTACAAAGCACAATAGGGAGAAAAATAGGGGACAAAAGTGTCTCACGATTGACTATGGGAGTCACATTTATTGTTTTGATGCTTATTGGTTCAATGCTTATTTTCCCATATTTAATTTAAAACGTAAATAGAGAATAAGATAATATATTGAGTTTAGATTGAAAAATGAAGGCAAAGTTGGTGATAACAACTTATGAAAATGAAAGTGAAGCAGATAAGATAGCAAAAATAATTATTGAAAAAAAACTAGCCGTATGTGCTACGCGGTTTCAAACGAAGTCAACTTATCATTGGAAAGGCCAAGTTGAAATAGCAGATGAGTATCTAGTTATTTTCAAAACTTTAGAACTTAAAACTGAGGCTCTCAAAGACGAAATTTTAAAAACACACAGTTATAAAATACCCGAAATTTTAGAGATTGATTTAAATTCAGTTAATGATTCTTATTTGGAATGGATGAAGGGAAATTTGATATAATTATAAGTTGATTGAAAACCGAAGAATCCCAAGTATACCACTTAAAGATGAAATCTGCAAACCAAGTTCAGTAGATGAGTCAACAAGATAAGTTTTACCTCCAGAAGTTTCAGTCAGATTTAATAGATGGATTATTTTTTTTTCTTCAATATTAGATGAGAATGCTTGGTCGGAGATCAACAAATAGTTAATAGCTGCAATTTTAGCTGCTTTAAGAGCATCATTGAGGCCAATCGCAATACGGTGATCATCTTTTGAAATTTTAGATAATGCATCATCCAAAACTAATCCTACTTGAGCAATCTTTTTCTTTTGTAGCAGTTTCCGCAGATTAGGGGATTTCAAGGCCATTCTAACTCCGTCATCACCAGCAATATCCACACCTTCAATAATATAAATACGGCCAACTAATTCTTTTACTTCAGACCTACAAATATTTCCAAATATATTTTTTATAGAGCCAGGTCCACAGATAAAAATATCTTCATTATTTCTAAGAATAGATTGAATAACATTTAGTATTTTTTTATAGTAATTCTGATTTGTTGAACCATGGCCACTATAAATTTTTCCTGAAGCACCAGATTCAACTTCAGGATATGTCTTTAAATGCGTCCCCTTGATTCTTCCGAATCCAGCTTCTCGCCGATCAATTGCGATAATAAGAAAACCGGCCTCATTTCTAGAAGATAGTAAGATTTTTTTTTCAAGATCAGACCATCTTTTTTTCTTAATGGCGATCTTTTTTTCAGGATATATTAAGAGTGAATGATGATCCCCATGACTGACAGATTCGTCAGAGGCTTCCACAACTTTACCTATTATTTTCAACCGACCAAGACTGTTATCTAGGCGAATATCTAGAACAATCAACGCCACGTTAACGTGTATTCGGTTGCCTTTATTAGGTCGAATAAACTCTCCTTTTTGTTTTACAACTCGAGTAGTATCAGTGGTGATAGAATCACCAGGACGTATTAAGCGCCTAAGTGACCAAAGATCATCTTCATCTTCAGGGATAACTACGGCTATACCTGATTTCGGGGCAAATCGATCTATTATCAAACGCTCATTTCATGATAACCCTAGGTCTTTAAAGATATTTAGAATAAGATTAGAGGGAACGTTGCGAACATCGCCGGTTCTATGCCCAACTAATGCTTTAATTTTAACTTGTGAAGCTGCCTCGACCAATCTTTGAGTAATAATTCCATCAAATACAATAAAAGTAGCATTGTTTGATGATTCTAGTTTTTGATAAAGTTGGCTTACTGGAATTCGATCAGTTTCCTTAAGATTTGCGTCAATAAGTACAGCTTCAAGAGTACCATTAAGTTTTGGGAAAAGTTCTTTTATTTTTGTTGAGAGATCCGCTGGAATGCTTATTACGGCTTTAGGTTTGACTTTTGGTTTCACAACACTTGTTCTGGCAACACTTGGTCTCACAAAACTTTGTTTTATAATTTTATCAATTTCTAACGGAGTTAAATCTTCTACTTCTTTTCCATTTGGAGCCCTCAGAACTTTTTGTACTTTACCCACTTGTTCAAGCTCTTTTAGAATTAGGTCACCGCCTCGATCACCGTCTAAGAAGGCGGTTATTTTCTTTTCTTTCATTAGTCGTTTTATTGATTCAGGAATTTTCGCACCATCAATAGCAACTACATTTTCATATCCAGTTCTGAGTAGATTTACGACATCTGCACGACCTTCAACGAGAAAGACATGGTCAGAAGTATATATTCCAGGACCTGCGGGTAGATTATCTTTACCAAAGGATGTAATTCTAGCTCGTTTGGTTGAATCAGCTACATCTTTTACTATGTTTTCACTTTCACTTATTGATTTGGACGCCCATTCTTTCATAATCTTCTTTGCACGTTCGACTATAACTCGACGTTTTGAAGATCGTACATCTTCGATCTCAGATAGGGTGAAATGTGCAGCGCATGGTCCAACTTTGTCGATGCTTTCAACAGCAGCTGATATTAGAGCAGCTGTGGATATATCAGTGGACATCGGGATAAGTACTTCGCCTTCAGTAACATCATTTTTTGATTTAAGATTGATTTCGATTCTTCCGACTTTCCAAGATTTCTGAAGCTCATGAAGATTCATCTCTGGACCGAAAAGTCCTTCGGTCTGCCCAAAGATTGCGCCTACCGCATCAGCTTTTTCAATCACGCCTTCTACATCAAATTTTAGTCTCGCAACATATTTTACTATACTGGTTTCTGGCAAATAATAATACACCTATATTTTCATTAAGCAATATCTTAACAGTATAGGGCTGCTGTAAGCAACATATAAGTTTACTCTAATCAATTTGCTGACATTTACTTTTGCGCGTATTATAGAATGGTTTCTTTTGCTCATTAAGTTTAACGTTATCACATAAAGTTAAGATAAAAATACAACATTCATTTACCGATATAAGAATTTATATGAACATAATAAAAATAATCATTAAAAAAGCTGATATATAAATTATAGACTTTTTTAAAAAAGGCATCAATGTTATTTTATGGAATATAGATAAATATTATTAGAATGTTTTACAATATATTAATATATATAAGATAGCTAATATGTTCCTTACTGATTATTGTGGATTTAGAGGTCAGAAAATTACAACAGGTAGGATACTCCACTTTGGTTGTCTCCCTTCCAAGGAAGTGGGTGAAAGAAGTTGGACTTAAACGGGGTGAAGCTATTTCTTTAATCCAGGAGACCGATGGAACACTTCGACTTATTCCAGGCGTATCAAAAGGGGAAAAAGAATATACTAAGTTAATTGTTGATGCAGATAAGATCACTGAAGAAGGTCTTTTAACTAGAATTATTACAGGAATGTATATTGTAGGACATGATGCATTACAAATTACATCAAGGAAGGGGCTAAGAAATGATCAATCAACAGAGATTAGAAAAGCCTGTCTGAAGATGACAGGAATTAATATAGTAGAACAAACTCTAAATTACATAACTATTCAGAATTTTGTTGATCCTACAAGGTTTCCAGTTAATGGACTTCTAAGAAGACTGTACATAATTACATCAGCAATGCATGATGCGTGTTATCACGCAATAAAAGAGTCAAACAAAGAATTAGCTGTTGAAGCTATAAATATGGAGCAAGAAGTAAATAGAATTTATTGGTTAGTAGTTAGACAACTATTACTTGCATCAAGAGATAGAGCAATAGGTAAGAAAGTAGGTGTAGAAAGTGTATTACATATTGTTGGTAACAGAACAGCGGCAAAGATTCTTGAAGAAATTGGAGATAGTGAAGATGCGATAGCTCACGAGATTATAAGGTTAATAGATTTCGGAAAAACTTTTGAAAAGACATTACTAGAGGGAATATTTCAGCTTTTTGAAACAGTTAAAGAAATATATGATAAAACAATTAAAGCATTTTTCTCCATTGATGTTAAGCTTGCCAATGAGATGGCTCAGAAAGTTGATGAAATACATAAGCAGGTTGAGAGAATAACTGAGAAAATATTCATGTTATCCAAGAAAGAAATATCAAAAGAAAACAATTTAGAGAACAGAGTTTATCTGATAACAAGACCCATACTTTGGAAATTGGGGGAAATAGCTGAATACTGTAGCACCTTATGTGAGATAACAATAAACCGTTTTCTAGAAGAGCCAAGTGAACTATGCAAATTTGAAAAAATACAACAATAAACATAGATAATTAAAAAAAAATAAAATGCGAATTCCAAATAGAATAGCTAAACATTTTAGGAAGCTATACAAATAACAAATAGAAGAGAGAATGCCTAACATACAAAAAAAGTTCAAGATTAAATCGATACCAAGTCTAACATCTATTAATAAAGTTGAGGCTAAACTAGATGAGTTAGGATTCCTGATCACATCAGAAGCGACTACTATTTCAGATAACAAATATTGGAATAGACGTCTTTTCTACAATGGGCAGGAAACCATTGCTATATCAGATGAATTAGGAAATGTTACACATCTAAAAGACCCAATAGTAACAATATGTGGAAAGAAAAAGACAATTGAGGCGCTACGAACAATACTTTAATATTTTGGACATTTTTTAAGAGGAGATTATAATTCAAACTTATGATTGTAATGAGCACCAATTTATTGAGAATATAAGACGAGCTCATGACGCTAAAATAAAATTTGTAGTAAATAGACAAATGTTTCAGAGAGATGATGGTAAATACGGCCTATCACATTTACCTGATTTTGAATTTAATAAATATGTGAGTATAGCATCAAGACAACGACAAAGATATGCAGTTTATGCGACAAAACCTTTTTTTGATGATATCCATACAAGATTTTATAATCCAGAAGATATAATCCATTCAAAAAAAAATATAGATTCGCGCCATCTCTCAATACCATATATTAATGTGGGATATAGCTTTAACATTTGGGGAGGAACTTACAAACATGAATTTGATGTTCTTTTTCAACCAACGATTCGATTAGATAGAAGAAAGATTTCAGCAGATAGGCGCTATAGAAAAAAGGGGCTACCTTCTAAACTTGTTTTACTTCATGTACTATCGTTTCTACCACCTGATGAAAAAATTCTTGCATTAAATCTTCCTTTTTCAATAATAGTTTTTGATGTTAGAAGAATAATTAGAAGTATTAACTTTTAACAATCAAATCATATTTAACAAATCGCGTTATACAAAATATTGATATTAAACGCGGTAAGGAAATATTCCAATGGTGGACTGCAAAACAAAGCTATCACACCAATATCAGATACAAATTTCTAACTACTTTTGATGAATCATCGATATAAGGTCATATCTTAGTGTTGGGGTGACAACCATATTGATACAATGATAAATTAGTTAAACAAAGAAAATTTCCTTAATTCACGAATAATTAATAATAAGGCCGAGGATTTATTAGTTTATTTGACTAAATAATTTTAATGGAAATACAATTTGATCTTGCAGACAAGCCTTTTAATCTGGATTACACGCTTGGATGTGGCCAAGTTTTCCGATGGTTTAGATCAATGGAATGGTGGTATGGAATTATTGGAAAAACGATTGTTAGAGTTAGACAAGCATCTGATCGATTAATAGTACAATCGTTCTCTGAAAACAAAGAGGCGAAGCTAGTTTTTAGCGAATATTTTGGTTTGGATGAAAATTTAAAGGAAATTCTATCAAGAATTGATAAAGATGGTGAAATTCACAACGCTATACAAAAATACAACGGACTAAGAATAATAAGACAAGACCCTTGGGAATGTTTGATTTCATTTATCTGTGCAACGAACACAAATATATCAAATATCCAAAGAATGATACAGAATATTTGTCAAAGATATGGAAATACGATTTTTTATAAAAGAAAGAAGTATTACTCATTTCCCACACCAGATATTCTGGCGAAGGCAAAAATAGAAGATATTCAAAAATGTGGTCTTGGATATAGAGCTAAATACATTATTTCAGTATCAAATAAAATTGCATCTAACCCAACATTACTTGAA
>CAYNJB010000025.1:0-10769 GCA_964397515.1 uncultured Nitrosopumilales archaeon
CCTAATCGTATTATCTATAGTTTGAAGTTTGTTTAGTTAAGAGAGATAATAGGCTTTTATTTTTTCAGAGAGTCGATTGATGTTTTTGAAGCATGTATGAGGCATAAAAAAGAGTTTATAACTGCTTTAGTTGAAGTGATATCTCGAAAAATAAAATTCTTACACAAACTATTTTCATTTATTATTAAGTTAGAATTTTTAACTCTCTGATCATTAAGATCTTTATCTACAGATATAGCTGAAGCTATACTTTGAACTTCTTTATTTGGAAGATAAATGGTTAAAGTTGCATTGATTTGAGTGATTAAATCTGATTTAGAGTTAGAGGTCGTAAGCTCCACCAGCTACAGTGTAGTTGCAACGAGCACAATTCCATATTCCTGTAGCTTTCCGAGTAAGTTTTAGAGAACCACAGGAAGGACAACTCCTTTTAGCTTTTTGAATAGATATGATCCTACTATATCTTTTCCGAAGAGGTACTCCGTATTTAACGCCTAATCCTTCTAGCATCGGTTCACGTTTTTTTCCCATTTTCACTTACCGCTTTTTTTATTATTTTTCTTATTTCCTCGCCTTTTATTACTGAATTTGCTGCAACATGTTTTACCTGCTCAATAGTTAGTCCACTAGGCAAACCTTTCTGACCGGCACAGATAGTACCAGACTTTGTTGTTGTGAGAGTGAGTCGGGCATCCATAGCAGATTCTTCTTCAAAATCAGGGTCAACAAACATGGATTCACCAATCTTTGCAAAGGTGGTTGGAACAGGGATGTCAGAAACAGTTAATGAGACCATGGTTTCTTTTTCAATTATCTCATCATCATCTGAGACTTCTAATTTGGGTATTTTAGTGGTTAGAAGGGCTGAAACCACCGCGCAAGATACTGTATCTATTAGATTTCCATCATCATTTAATACAGCTACATCGGCGAAAATAGCTCGAACTTTTTTACCAGGAATAATAGCTAGAGTTGAGAGATCAACCATTTTAGATTCTCTTACTCCACGGTCTACTACCCGTGATAATTCAATTGCATCTTCACTAGGTGGACCAGGTTCTGCTTGAGCTGATGATAAGGGCAATAATTCGGTATTTACTATTAAAAGACCTTTATCCGGCGTATCTGGAAATGGTGTTCCAATTTGGACTTTAATACCAGCAACAACTTGGGAATTTCCAATAAACACCCTAGCTGATCCGTTTGCCTTTTCAATTACATTAGTTTCAATTTTTATTGGACGATAATCCAAAAGACCTCTTCCATCAAGTCGCTTACCTTTTGATATTTGTTCATTCATTTGAAGTTTACGTACTTCTTCAACAATGTAAGATTTCTTTACAGCTGGCATATCTAATCTTTCTGCTCCTTGTTTAAGTCATCTTTCTTAAAATATTTATCCATCAAAGCTTTCCGTTGAGCTTCATACATTGCATTGCAACCTATCGTAGCGAGTTCTATGCCCTTATTGAATTCTTCTTGAGTTATATTTCCATCGATCTGCATTAAGGTAATTTCGTTTAGAACTGGCATCATTGCAATAGGCATGTCACCTTCACCTTCTTTATCTTCATTATCACTTAAGTCAAGTACCATTGTATCATCGATTTTTCCTGCTGCACATCCAGACACAAGATCCAGCATATTAATGCCTGCGTCTGCTAAAGCTAATGCGCCTACAGTTATTCCAGCACATCTTGAACCTCCGTCGGACTCTAGAACTTCTAAATAAACATCAATTGCAGTACGTGGGTACTCTTCAACTAAAACAGCGGGTTCTAAAGCTTCACGAATAACTTTAGATATTTCTATTTCTCGTCGTGAAGGAGCAGGATTTTTTCTTGTGTCGGTTGAGAAAGCAGACATATGATATCTGCATCTTAGAACGCACTTATCCGGCTTTACCATGTGTTTTGGATGAACTTCTTTTGGTCCATATACAGCGGCTATTATTTTATTTTTCCCAAGTTCAATATACGCAGATCCGTCGGCATTCTTTAATATTCCAACCTCTAACTTATAGGGCCTAAGTTCATCTATTTTTCGTCCGTCAGCTCTTATTCCTTTATTTAGTAGATTTCCCATTTTCTTCACCATTATTCTTTGAATTTAGTTCTTCACCATCATTATTCGAACTTAAAAGATTTTGGACTTTTTGAGTTAAATCAGCCATATGTGCATCTTCTTCCACTAATTTAATAGCTCCTAAAGACCTATTTATTCCATCCCTTGGTCCAACTATTACGATAACTCCATTCTGTCCTATTGTAAGTCTACAACCAGTTCCTGCTTCAATCGTTTTTATCATTACCCCCTTTTTCCCGATTAGTCGAGGTACTTTGGTAGTGGATATTTTCACAATGTCACCATTTGGGATTTTTCCTAATCCTTGACCGTTAATGGAAATTAATGGATCACGAGTTCGGTCAAAAGCCGCTATTTGGGCAACAATTAGATCCCCGATTCGTAGCATATCTGATAGAGATTCTTGGCCTGGATTGTAATCTCGACCATAAACACTTGCCGCTGGTAAATAAGCTGGGAAAATGGAGCTTATATCAACGTCCCAACCAAAAGCCGAAGAATTTATTACTTTCCCTATTACTAAGTCATCGATTCTAGGTATATATGGTCCAGATAAAGGAATGACCCGAATACTTTCGTAACCAAATTCAGCCATACCAATTCTTGTAGAGTAAAATTTATCATCTTTTTGAATTACGTTTGCATCTGGTCTATATTTACCTTCAACTATTAATTCACCGGGAATTACATATTTTCTTTTTACTTCACTCATTATTATCCACCATTATTTCACAACTGATACTTGAATAGCTCCTTTAGATATTGAACCTAATCGGTCTATAAGTATACGGTGAGCTCCACCAGGTATCTCTACAACAGCACTAAGGGAGCCATCAGAAAGCCAATCTTCTTTTAAGAATGTTCCTTGTCCTTTAATTACACCTATGCTCTGAGGGCCAAATTGAGCTGGTACTTTTATTATTAGTTTTATTTTTTCTGATTTTAGAGGCAAAATAGGTCTAAGTTTTTCAATAACTAATTTAGCTTGATCAGATCCATTTTTCATTGGATCTATGGAGATTCTTATTTCTTGGAGAGCTTGCTCTATTCGTAATGGTGGATGAGGCAGACCTGTCCTTGGGTCTATGTAGTTTCGGGCAATTGTATCAATAATTTGCTTTTTCTTTTCATCTATAAGTTGACGTCTTTGATTGGACGTTATTTGAAGATCGCCTTTTTCTAGTATTGTTTTTGCAGCTTGTGATGGGTTTACTGTCTTAAAATATTTCTGAAGTTTTTCGGATGTTACTCTAAGTCCTTTTGAAGAGTCTGAGAAAACCTCTTCTACGGCTAATACTTGTGAAAATTCAATATTTTTCCCCATTTTGTAGTTAAGAGCATTATCAGGATGAACAAGAATTTCAAAATGTTCACCGTCGGTTATAAGTCGAGCAGTTGTAAATTTTGATGACATTTAAAATGATAACTCTCCTAAAATAATTTGTGTTGGTAATTATAAAACAAGTATTATATTATAATAAGTTAAAGTGTTTGCGATATCAACTAATAATTATGCTCTGGATTTGTTTTTAGTAGATTTTGGCTTTTTTTTCTCTGGAACACGGCTCTTTGCCTTTGTTGCAAAACGCTCGATCTCAGAATTGGTCAGTCTACGCATTTTACCGGATTTATCGACAACTGCAATTTTAATATGTTTAGTTCCAGTTTTGTCTTCACTAACAAGGTAAATGGCGTCAATAGCTTGGACAATTATATCATCTAACTTTTTACCAGAAGCATAATTTTGTTCAAAATATTCAATAACTTGATCACTAGCAGCTCCAATCGCTATTGCATCATAACCAATATATGTACCACTTGGATCAGTCATATATAACTCAGGGCCGTTTCTATCAACACCTGCAACGACTAAAGATACACCAAAAGGTCTTACTCCAGCATATTGTGTAAACTGTTGACAAGTATCAGCAAGACGTCTAGCCACCGATTCAACATCCATAGGTTCATCATAAACTAATCGGTTACTTTGAGCGGCCACTCTAGCCTGATCAACTTGAACTCGAGCATCAGGGATGTATCCTGCAGCAGCTATTGCCAGATGTTCATCAACCTGAAAGATTTTTTGAGCGTTGCTAGAGCTTTGAAGTTTTCTACTTTTTTCTTCAACAGCAAGAACTACGCCGTCTGCAGCTTTAATTCCTACAGCCAAAGTTCCTCTTCTGACTGTTTCAATTGCGTATTCTACTTGGTAAAGGCGTCCATCCGGAGAAAAAACGGTTATCGCCCTGTCATATCCTTGAGCAGCGGGAAACATCTAAAGCTTCACTGCCTTAACCAGAATGTCCGACTAATTTAAACGTTAATAGGTTCTTTATATGAAACGATACAGAGTTGACTTATGCAAATGATGTTATCGAGTTTTATGGACATGCAAAGGTTCTTGCAACACATAATAGTACTTTTGAAATAACAAAGGAATCACATTTGTCTTTCAAAGGGGATTGTATCATAGGTGTAAAGTCAGATAAATCATGTGTTGATCTAGATTCTTCACTTAAAGAACTTTTAAAACAAAACGATTCCATAATTCATTTAACTTTAGAGGTAGAGGGAGAAATATGTGAGGTGTTTGCAAAAGGAAATATCAAGTTTTCTCTTCAGGATGTGAAAGATTTAGTAATAAGAAGAAGTGATTACTCCTGCCCTAGGACAATAGCAGGTAAATCAAGTCATGCTGCAAAAGATATTTCAAGAAAGATGATTAATTTGCTAAAGTCATCCAATACTAAAGGTTATTTGAAAATAGAAGCATATACAAATAAAATGTATGCTAACACATTCTAATAATTGAAGATTTTAGAAAAAAATTTGTTAATTTAAAGTAGTAAAGAAATAATCTAAAGATTAGATAAGAATACGAAAAAGGTTATGTGTTTATAAACAAAATAGTATTCAAATTTTTAACAAATATTTATTTAGGCGCGATAGTTGTCAACAGTTAACAGGAGAATTATGTAAATGAGTAATCAAGAAATTCCGCCTTGGCTAAGGGAGCAACTTGCTCGTTTTGAGCAACTTCAACAAAGTCTTCAAGTTACATCATCTCAGAAACAACAAATAGAATTAGAAATCGCAGAGATGAATAAAGCCGTTGAAGAACTTACAAAATCTGGTCAAGATGAGACTGTTTATAAATCAGTAGGAACAGTTTTGATCAAGTCCAAGAAAGAAGACGTTCTAAAAGAAATTGAGGAGAAAAAAGAATTATCAAACACAAGATTGATTGTTTTATCAAAACAAGAGACAAGAGTTCGTGAAAATGTCAAGGAATTACAAGCTAAAATAAATGAAGCAGTTAAGAGTAGAGCTCAAACTCAAACTCCAACATCATAAATACTAAGATTTTCAGAATAATAACAAGCAAATATCATTAACGTTGCAATAAAGGATATCTTTAGTTCTAGATTAGTTCTAAGATGATTAATCAGTGAATAAAAATACTGATAAAAATGATGTTCTTAAAGATTTTCCATTTAAAAAAGTCGATAAAATAGAGAAAGTATTAATTATTGCGCATAGACATGCAGACTTAGATGCATATGCTGCTTCATATGGTATTGCTTCACTTTTAAAGAGACTTAACAGCAAGATAGATGTTGTATTAGCCGCACCCCAAGGTTACGGAAGTTTAGTTAAGCATATCAAATCGTTCTACCCATATAAGATCACTGAAAAACCAGATTTTTCAGATAATGACTTAATTGTAATTGTGGATACGGGAGATCCGCATATGTTAGAAGAATGGCGGGAGTTAATTAAAAAATCAAAATCGAAAAAAATACTTATTGATCACCACCCTATTTCAGATTCAGAAACTATTGTGAATCACAATATTATTCGCGATACATATACCTCGACTTGTGAGATTGTGATAGATATTTTTGATGTGAAAAAAATAAAAATACCTCAAAAAGTAGCTGAAGTTTTATTGCTGGGTATTCTCGCAGATTCAGGTCATTTAACTTTAGCTGAATGCACAACTATTGGATATGTTTCTAAATTATGTAAGTCCGGAGCATCTATATCTAAGGCCAGAAAACTAATTAGTATAAAACGAGACCGTTCCGAAAAGATTGCTCGTTTGAAAGCAGGGCAAAGACTTAGAATATATAAAAGCGATGAGTGGTTATTTGCTGTAACATCAGTGGGATCTTTTCACGCTTCAGGTGCTAAAGCATTACTAGATATTGGAGCAGATATTGCTTTAGCTATAGGTAATGTGAATGGAGAAGTAAGAGGGAGCTTTAGAGCTACTCGTGATTTTTCCAGTAAAACAGAAATACATACAGGTATTGATTTAGCTCATGAGATAGGAAAACAGATTAAAGGCACTGGAGGCGGCCATAAAGGAGCTTCGTCATTTTCTGGAAAGATGCCCATTAAGAACATGATAGATATGGCTTTAACAATGATTTCAAAAAAAATAGACGCAGACCTTGTTGAAGTTACTTGATATATGATAGTAATAATCGTTTATTAATTAGTATTTTTATGGAAATTCACTCGCTTTGACAAAAATAATTAAAATAGAGGATTATTCATTCTCGTATATAGGAGCCAGCAAACCGGCGATCTTCAATATAGATTTGAGTATTGAACAGGGAGAGATTGTTATTATAGCAGGAGCGAGCGGATGTGGAAAAACTACTCTTCTTCGATCTTTCAACGGGCTTATTCCACATATGTATTCAGGGGTTTATAGTGGCAATGTATATATTGATAATATGAGGGTTTCTGAGACCCCTATAATAGAAATTGCAAAAAAAGTAGGGTATGTATTTCAAAACCCAGAGAATCAGATTTTTATGTTTTCTGTTGAGAAAGATATTGCGTTTGGATTAGAAAATAACGGTTTTCCAAGAGATGAAATTAGAGAAAGGGTGGATGAAGCTATGGACATTTTGAAGATTTCTAATCTGGCATATAAAGCACCTCATGAGTTATCAGATGGACAGAAGCAAAGAGTAGCTATTGCTGGAGTACTTGCAATGAGACCAAAAATATTAGTATTAGATGAGCCTACTTCTTTACTTGATCCTTTGAGTGCAACTGAACTTATTAAGGTTGTTAAGAATTTACAGAGTGTTCTGGGAATCACAGTTTTAATAGTTGAACATAGGTTAGATCTTTTATCGTCAGTAGCAGATAGAGTAGTGGTAATGAATAAAGGAAAAGTGATTCTTGATGGCCCAACTCGACAAGTACTATCAAATAATGAAGCGCTTAAAGCTGGGATAGGCATACCTTCAATAATCAGGTTGCAATTAGCACTTCAATCATCCGGACTTAACTTCGATGAGACCGCGATCACTCCTGAAGAACTTTCAAGAAAAATAAATTTGATTTAATATGATTAAGTTTTCTAATGTAAGTTTCATACATCCTGGAGGAACAAAAGCATTAGAAAATATAAATGTAGAATTTAAACCAGGTGATGTAACTGTTATAGTAGGAGCTAATGGAGCAGGTAAAACAACGCTTATCCGACACATTAACGGACTTTTAAAACCAACTCAAGGAAATGTGACAGTGTTTGGAATAAACACTAAAAAGGCAAGTGTCGCTCAATTATCAAGGCGTGTCGGTGTTGTATTTCAGAACCCCAATCATCAACTTTTTTCAGATACAACGGAGCATGAAATAGAATTTGCTCTTAGAAATTTTGGGCTAAGTGACGAGATAATTTTAAAAAGAACAAAGTGGGCTCTTGAATTCTTTGATTTAGCAGATTACGCTCAAACTTCACCTATGATGCTGAGCGGAGGTGAGAAGAAGAGATTATGTTTGGCGGCGGTATTAGCTTGGGAGCCTGATGTTTTAGTGCTTGATGAGCCTACTGTTGGGCAAGATTTAATACATAAAGAAAAGTTAGAACAAATCATTCGACTTCTTTTAACTGAAAAAAAAACGGTTATTATTGTCTCACATGATATAGAATTTATCTGGCCAATTCAACCACGCATAATAGTGATGACAGACGGCGACATTATTGCAGATAGAAAAGCGGCAGACATATTTGAAGATGGTAATATTATATCCAAAGCAAGATTGGTAAAGCCACAACTAGTAGAATTTGGTAAAGAATTGAAAATACAACCTCAGAAACCATTCAGTAACATAAATGCTGCAAAAGAATGGGTTTTATCTAGAGTTAAGTGATGTTTTATGTATTGGGCTGCAAACGCATTTATTTTTAGAAGACAAGATTCTTTCATCCATCGACTTGATCCACGGGTAAAACTGCTTTTTTCTATAGAACTTTTTAGTCTTGCATTAATAAGTTCCAATATTACACACATAATTATTGCGCTTATTGCAATTTTCTCAATTGGCATGATGGCGGGCATTTTAAAGAGAATGGCGAGAACGTTAGTTTTTTCAGCAAGTTTTTCAATATTAATATTTATTATTAATTACTTTGTTGGATATACTATTATTGAATCACTTGTTTTAGCTATCAGATTCATAGCAATAGTTGGTTCTTCGTCATTATTCTTTTTATCCACATCACCTGATGAACTTGAACATGTCTTAAAGTGGTTTAAGCTCCCTCAAGATTTAGTGTTTGCATTTGTCACCGCTGTTAGGTTTGTTCCAGTTCTTATGATGGATGCACTCCAAATTATGGACGCTCAGAAGTCAAGAGGTTTAGAATTAGATAGGGGAAATTTCTTAATTAGAATCAGAAAATTGGCGCCGATCCTTATTCCGTTAGTTGTTGAAGCAGTTGTGAGAAGTGGAGAACTTGCGGAAGCGATGGAGTCCAGAGCTTATGGTGCAGTTAAGAGACCTAGCTCTCTTTATGGTTTAAAATTAGGGTTATCAGATAAAGGCCTCATTGTAATAAGTTTAACTCTTTTTCTATTAGCCCTCACATATTTTTTTGGATATATATTTCCAAACATAGGTTTCATTGTATAGTAAATTATGTTGCAAAGCTTTTTCTATCTATTTATTTTAACTTAGAGTTGGTGTGAAATTTATTGTCGTATAACATAGGAAAAGAAGTTAAAAGTAGCATGATTGGCCTTTTAACATTAATTACTCAAAATATCTCACAGACGTCAGAAAAAGAGATAGGACAATTTGTTGATAAAATTATTTCACATAGAGATAATAAAATATTGGTAATAGGAGCTGGCCGAAGCGGATTAGTAGGTAAAGCTTTTGCATTACGACTTCTTCACTTAGGCTATCAAGTTCATGTTCTAGGAGACACTTTAGTGCCATCGATAGGAAAGGATGATCTTGTAGTAGCAATATCGGGTTCAGGCGCAACAAGATTAGTAATAACAGCGGCAGAAGCAGCTAAAGAGGTTGGTTCAGAAATAATAATTATTACATCATTCTCAGATTCTCCTTTGACAAAAATAGCTAATCAACATCTCATAGTTAAGGGAAGAGTTTTAGATGAAGATGGAAGGGAAGATTATTTTTCAAGACAAATATTGGGGATACATGAGCCGCTAGCACCTTTAGGTACACTGTTTGAAGACGCATGCATGATTATTTGCGATGCTGTTGTTTCAGTTATAATGGAGAAAATAGGTTCCAGTGAAGATGATATGAGACATCGACATGCGAATATAGAATAGAAAAATGTTCAAACACACATAAATAGATGATATTCAACAGGAGTCTTAGAACTGAGAGATGAAGTATGCCTAAGTACAAATCCACATCAGAAATCATGAAGATCGTAGGAGAAAAAAGTCAAATTCGAATGGTATAAGAGAATAACATCTCTTACCCGAATAATTTTGGCGTTATTGCTCATGTAGATCATGGAAAAACAACTATGAGTGATAGTCTTTTAGCAGGTTGTGGTATGCTCAGCCCCTCATTAGCTGGACAGGCTCTTGCTCTGGACTCTATGGATCTTGAGCAGCAAAGACAAATGACAATAAAAGCAGCTAATGTAACATTGTACTATGAGTACCAAAATAAGCCTTATGTTCTTAATATGATTGATACACCAGGACATATAGATTTCACAGGAAGGGTTACTCGAAGTTTACGAGCTATTGATGGAGCATGTGTTGTCTGTGATGCAGTGGAAGGAGTTATGACTCAAACTGAGACTGTTACAAGGCAAGCGTTGGAAGAGAGAGTAAAACCAGTTCTTTATATTAATAAGATAGATCGATTGGTTAAAGAATTAAGACTGACGCCTGAAAAGATGCAGCAATGGTTAGCAGGTATAATAAACGACTTTAATCAACTAATTTCAATATATGCAGAACCGGAATTAAGACAAAAATGGAAAGTTAGCATTCAAGACAGTAGTGTCGCTTTCGGTTCAGCGAAAGATAAGTGGGCGTTCAACTTTGAGGTAGCTAAAGAAAAGGGTGTGAAATTTAGTGATGTATATGACGCATATGTTAAAGGTGATGTATCAGAATTAACTGAAAAAATCCCGCTTCATGAGGCAGTTCTACGTATGGTGATTAAGCATCATCCACCGCCGGATGTAGCTCAGAAATACCGTATCCCTAAGATTTGGAAAGGAGATCTTGAATCTGAACTAGGAAAAGCGCTAATAGAATGCGACGAAAACGGGCCTATTGTGATGATGATTACCAATGTAAATGTAGATGCTCAAGCTGGAATAGTAGCAACAGGTCGTCTTTTTTCTGGAACAGTTAAAAGTGGAGAAAGAGTAC
>CAYNJB010000026.1:0-8365 GCA_964397515.1 uncultured Nitrosopumilales archaeon
CCTAACGAATCATGGGTCCAAAGCATCATAAGATCAAAACTGACGAGTCTCTCCTCCCACACAGGCACTGTAAACGAGGCTATGGTTTTCCGACACAGGGCCGCGCTTGAAAACATAGAAAGGTTCTGCAAGGGTCAAAGACCGCAATGGGTTGTGAATTGACGACTTTTTCAGGCGAAGCCAGGTTGGCAGGATATATATGTGAAAGATGGCTGAGTTGGGGCTCTGCCAAGAAGGAATGATCAATACTTTTCCTTAAGTAATGAAAAAACCCGACCTGCGTAAGTAACCTCTACGTCTAAAGAGAGTTAGTATCCTTTTGGTGTTCGGCATAAATAGATTATAGTGTACGATAAAGAAGATAAATGTATTATTTATTTACTAAAACAAAAATAAATCAACAATATCTTCTGGAGAATTATTTTTCCTCTAACCTTTTTATCAAGTGTGATTATGCCCCAAACTGTCTTTCTAGAATATTTCTAATTAATATTCTTAAGCTATATGTAAAGATAGGTATGTGTTGAAAAAAAGTTTCACAGTATTATCAATAACTATGTTTTCTGCAATGATTGGTATAGGCATAATTTCCCCTATTATGCCTATATTCGCAGAAAAATTTGGAGCTAGTGGTATTATGTTAGGACTTATTTTTTCTGGGTATACAATTTCAAGGACCATAATGACTCCGATATTTACGAGAGCTTCTGATCGTTATAACAGAACATATTTTATCTATACGGGTCTACTTGCCTACAGCATTTTTTCACTTCTGTATATTCCAGCAAACAGCATTTTGAGTGTTTTTCTAGTCAGATTAGCACATGGCGTAGCTTCGGCAATGGTTACTCCTATATCTATAGCCTTTATTGCTGACCTCGCTCCCAAGAACAAAGAAGGTGAATATATGGGTACATTCAACATATCATTATTTGCCGGTTTCGGAATCGGTCCATTTATCGGAGGTGTTTTAACCGATTTTGGAGGTTTATCCTCATCTTTTTTTGGTATGTTTGGTCTAAGCATGTTTGCCCTCACTCTTTCCCTATTGTATTTAAGAAAAGATAAACCAAAATCTATAGCTGGCCCAAATCAAAGAAATTCTATATCCTTACTTACAATCCTTCGTAATAAAGTGATGAAAGCTCTTTTTATTTACAGGACAGTGAGAGCATTTGGAACAGCCGGAATTCTGGCTTTTCTCCCAATTTTAGGTGAATCGATGAACATATCTATTTTCTCTACAGGTCTTATTCTCTCTGCAAACCTTATCCTCGGCGCATTGTTACAAAGATTCGGTGGGAAACTGGCTGACCGGTATAATAAACGAATGATGATGGTTGTTGGAAGTTTATTGATATCATTAGCTCTGTTTTTAATGCCTAACTCTGGAAGTTTTACTGGTTTATTATTATTAAACATGATTATGGGCATAGGAAGTGCAATTTCTATGCCGGCAGCTACAGCTGTTGTAGTAGAACAAGGAAGAACTTTTGGGATGGGATCTACAATTGGATTATTCAGTACTGCCATGGGTCTAGGAATGGTTCTTTCCCCAACAGCCTCCGGAATTATAATGGATTTGATAAATATATCTTTTGTATTCTATATTTCCGGCATAGTTAGTATTATCGGAACAATTGTTTTCATTTATCTTTCCCATAACATGAATCTTTCTTGAAAACAGTCTAATTCTTTGTTAAAAAATTTTCTATAAATAATCCTAAAATAATCGCTATATTTATCCGTAATATCTTCTCATTAGTGTCTTACGCTGACGATTCCTGAAGTGAAGTGGGCCGACCAGGATTTGAACCTGGGACTTTCGCGGGTCATCAACCTTCTACGCCGTGTCAGAGCCTGACAGCACAGAAGCTGTTGTCCTAACCAAGTTTTCCGAACGAAATTGTAAGTGGATCTCTCGTCCTCTAGACGACCGGCCCTCAGTATATTCACCCATACAAGCCGTTTAAATGGTTTTTCCAATTAATTAATATATATTAAGTGAAAAAGTTTTTTAAGTAATTATAATAGTTAATTACATTAAAACGGTGATTTAGAAACTTAAAATTCAAAACAATTAATATTACTAAACAGTTTTATTTTAGGACTTAAAGTAAACCATATATCTGCATCTAAACAGCCTAATATCTTAGAGATTAAAATGTCAAACTACTCATCTGAAGCTCCAGGATTCTACAAGTTCACACCAGAAGAGAGAATTAAAATCATAAAAGAGAGGGTAGGCCTTTCTGACGCTGAATCACATAAAATATCGTCAATGAGCGGTTTAGAATTAAGCCAAGCTGATGGAATGATTGAAAACGTTATCGGCGGTATGACAATTCCACTTGGGATTGCAATGAATTTCTTGATAAATAATCGTGACTATTTAATACCCATGGCAACAGAAGAACCATCTGTTGTAGCAGCTGCAAGTAATGCATCTAAGATGACTAGAAATATGGGTGGCTTCTTCACTAGCACAACAGGTCCTATTATGATAGGTCAGATACAACTAACTAAAGTCAAAGACCCAAACGCTGCTAAGTTTAAAATATTAGAATCAAAAGAGATTATTTTAGAAAAATCAAATGCTCAGGATCCTATACTTTGTAAGTTAGGGGGAGGAGCTATTGATCTCGATGTTAAAGTTTTAGATACAATTCAAGGACCGATGGTAGTGACTGAACTACATGTTGATTGCAGAGATGCAATGGGTGCAAACGCAGTTAATACTATGTGTGAAGCTGTAGCTCCATATATAGAGGAAATAACCGGAGGTAAAGTCTACTTAAGAATACTAAGTAATTTAGCTGTAAAAAGAATTTCTAGATCAAGAGCTGTTTTTGATAAATCAGCTTTAGGAGGTGAACAAGTCGTAGATGAGATAATAAGTGCGTATGCCTTCGCTAAAGCCGACCCATTCAGATGCGCGACTCATAACAAAGGTATCATGAACGGTGTTATAGCTGTTGCCTTGGCAACAGGGCAAGATACTAGGGCAATAGAAGCAGGTGCACATGTTTATGCTCAACGAAACGGAGTCTACAGTTCACTTACAATTTGGGAAAAAGATGATAAAGGTGACCTTGTTGGGACAATCGAAATGCCTCTGGCCGTTGGACTTGTAGGTGGAGCCACAGCGACAAATCCAATCGCAAAGATCTGTGTAAAAATCTTAGGCGTCAAAACTTCTTCAGAACTTTCCCAAATAATAGCCTCAGTAGGGTTAGCTCAGAATCTAGCTGCTCTAAGAGCTCTTTCTCAAGAAGGAATACAAAAAGGGCATATGAAGCTTCATGCCAGAAATGTAGCTATATCCGCTGGAGCAAAAGGGGATGAAATAGATTTAATTACAAAAAAAATTGTATCTGAAAAGAAAGTTAGATTTGATAGGGCTAAAGAGCTCTTAGATGAATTAAATAAAAAGAATAATGTTTAAATAATAAACTAAAAAATACTTTTTCAGTGGTTAAAGTGAAGGAAACAGCTGTAGGAGTAGGTTATTTTCATATCTAAACCTACAAAGTCTTGTGTAGAAATTAACCCATTTAACTTATTTACGGAATCTACCATTATATGTCAAACATTTGAAATAAACGGAGATATTGATATCTATTGACTGTTAAATTTGCAATACCTAAAGGATCTTTAGAAAAAGACACTCTATCTATGCTTGAACAAGCCTGGCATGGTATCTCAGTGAATGAGCGATCATATAGGCCAAGTCTTGGCGATCCTGAAATAGAAGTAAAAATGCTTAGACCACAAGAAATCCCTATATTTGTAGCTGAAGGAATGCAGGATACAGGGATAACAGGTTCTGACTGGATTAAAGAATCTGGAGCTGAAGTCGAAAAAATACTTGACTTAAAATACGGGGCTATAAGAATAGTCTCAGCTACACCTAAAGATTTTTCCTGCAAAACTTTTTCAGACTTATGTGAATCTTTTTGGAGCGCCGGGAAAACTCTTAGAATATCAACTGAATATTTGAATATTACTTCAGAATATTTACAGTCAAATCCAATATATAAAAAATATTTTGGAGATGACAAACCCTTAGTAATTACACCATGGTGGAAACGTGGAACAAATCAAAAAGCAAGTATCTATCTCTCTTTTGGTGCAACAGAAGCTAAACCGCCTGAAGACGCTGATGTAATAATTGATGTTACCCAAACAGGAAAATCCTTAGAGCGAAATAACCTCATAATTCTTGACAATGTAACAAAGTCAGCTGCAGTACTTATAGCAAATAAACAGGCATTAGATGATCCAAAAAAGAAAGAGAAGATATTTGATATTTTAACTCTCCTAAAAGGAGTGGTTGAAGCTAAACAAAAACTTCACATTTTTGTAAACGTTAATAAAGATAATTTAAATTCACTTATCCAAGAATTACCCGCACTAAGGCAACCCACTATAAGCCCTTTATCAGATGATCAATGGGTATCTGTGAATACGATAATAGAGAAACCACAATTTCTTAAAATTCTTCCAAAATTAAGAAAATTAACTCAAGGACTTGTAGTCCACTATCCTAAACAAATTCTTCCACTAGAAGATATAGCAAAAAAACAAGAACAGGGAGATAATAATGTTACAACATTTAAACTCAAAAGAAGTAACAGTTGAAAATCTAGCATCATCACTCCGTAAATCACATGAAATCAGTGAAGATATTACCGAAACGGTTCAAAAATTAATTGAAGATGTTAAAACCAAAGGGAACAAAGCCGTATTTGATCTAACTTTAAAGTTTGACAAAGTAGACTTGACTAAGTTTGGGCTTAAAGTAACAAAAGATGAAATTAAGCAAGCATATGAGAAAGTGTCAGAAATACAAATTCAAGCATTAAAAAAAACTAAGCAAAGAATAGAAGACTTTGAATCAAAACTTCTGAAAAACTCAGAGTTACAGTTCTCCCCAGTTAAAGGATTAACAATTAACTCAACATTTAGGCCTCTTGAAAGTGTTGGATGCTATGTACCAGGAGGAGTTGCATCATATCCAAGCTCATTACTAATGTCCGTTGTTCCGGCCAAAGTAGCTGGAGTAAAAAAAATCTCTGTTTGTTCACCAGCTCTACCGAACGGTGATCTGAACCCACTATTACTAGTTGGGGCCGATATATGTGAAGTAGATGAATTCTACCGAATAGGCGGAGTTCAGGCCATCGCATCTTTAGCTCTAGGTACAGAAACTATCAATCCTGTAGCAAAGATTGTTGGACCTGGAAATATCTATGTTACTTGCGCAAAAATAATTGTATCCCACTTTGTTGATATTGATTTACCAGCAGGTCCAAGTGAAATATTAATCTACGCTGATAATAATGCTAATCCCAGAAAAATAGCTTTAGATTTAATTGCACAATCCGAGCACTCAAAGCATTCGATATGTGGTGTTGTAACTACTTCTAAAGAGTTATTCAATAATATCGAAAAAGAGATTAATAAACTGATAGATATCGCACCTAGAAAAGAAATTATTGAACACTCACTTAAGACACACGGATTTTATTTAACTGTGAATTCAGAAGATGAGGCAATAAGATTTGTAAACGCGTTTGCACCAGAACATCTTGAAGTTTTCACATCTGAGCCTGAGCAAGCAGTCAAAAAAGTGAGTTCTGCAGGCTTAATCCTGTTAGGTGATACAACACCTGTTGCAGCGTCTGATTATTCAATGGGTACTAACCACATTCTACCTACAGGTGGATATGCAAAAACTCGTTCAGGTCTATCTGTGTTTGACTTCTGTAAACGCGTAAATATAGTGTCATGCAATAAAGAGGGACTTCAGAGTTTAGCAGAAGACACAATCTCTTTAGCTGAGGCAGAAGGACTATATTCTCATGCTCAAGCAGTTAAAGAAAGGGTATAAGTCTTGTCATCTGAATATCAAACAATTTTTCTACATAAAGGATCAAAAGTATATATTCGTAAAGAAAGTCTCGATGCGCTAAAAGTAGTTGACGCAATACTTTTTGATTGTGATGGCGTACTTATTGACTCAAGCAGTTCATATGATGTTGCTATTCAATCAACCGTAAAATACATAATTCAAAAACTTACGTCTGTCGAAGTACCTCAAAACATAGCTTCAAAAAAAATCATTAAAACTTTTAGAAAAAGCGGAGGCTTCAATTGCGATTGGGACACTAGTTATGTAATTATCGTAGCAGTGTTCAATATGCTTCCTAAAGGTTTCAGAAAAGATTTTTTGGATAAACACAGTTCAGTTATTTCTGACCCTGAATTAAGCCCAATAAATAAAATTCTTAAGATGTCTTCAATAATAAGAAAAAAACTACCAAATGACTATTTCTTTACTAAAAAGAAACACATTTCAAAAAAACTCATGAATATAGCTTCACTTTCAGATGAGAATGGTGTTTCTTCATCTATGCAAACATTACTTAATGATCTAAATAATAGTTTTGACAAAAAATTTCATAAAACATTTCAGAAGTTTCTAGCACATAATAATGTTAAATCAAGAATTGTTGCAAGAATTTTTAATGAATTATTTTACGGTGAAAAATTATTTAAGAAAATCAATGGATTAGAATCCGAAATCCCAATTATTAAAGGACTTATTGAAAATGATAAATTAATTGTTAAAGAAACCACATTTCAAAAACTAAGAAATCGATTTGGAGAAAATAAATTAGGATTGGTTACAGGAAGAGGATCTATTGGCGTATATTATACACTAGGAAAATTTAATAAATATTTTAATCAAAAAGCAATGATTTTCATCGAGGATCTAATGCAAACAATTAATAAAAAAAATAAAACATTCTCCAAACCTGCACCACATTCTTTACTAAAGGCAAGTTCAAAAATTAAATATTTTTCAAAAGCCATATATGTCGGTGATTCAGCTGAAGATTACTTGATGGTTATCAAAGCCAATAAAATAAAAAATAGATTCCTTTTTGCTGGAGTTTACTCATTATCTTCACCAAGACAGTCAAAGCAAATGTTTATTGAAGCTAAAGCAGATATAATAATGTCAACAGTAAATGATTTACCAGCAATTTTCGATTTTTTATTGGGTGAATAAAGTTGAGAAAAACATCAAAAATACGAAAAACTCGTGAAGTCACAGTTAAGGCGTCAGTTAATCTAGACGGCAGGGGAAAATCAGTTATCTCAACAGATATATCTTATCTTGATCACATGCTTACACTATTATCCTATCATAGCTTAATTGATATCAATTTAAAAGCTGAAGGTGATCTTATACATCATACAGCTGAAGATATAGCTATATGCCTTGGTGAAACTATTTCTAAAGCTATTGGAAAAAACTCCAGAATCTTAAGATTCGGTTCCTCAATCGTTCCAATGGATGACGCACTAGCATTTGTAAGTATAGATTTAGGTGGAAGACCGTTTTGTGCTTTAGATTTTAAGATAGATAAAGCAGGCATAGAAGATATGGCTGGAGAAGATATATATCATTTTGTAAAATCATTTTCTGACGCACTTAAGGCAAACATTCACGCTAGAATCGAATATGGCGATAATGATCATCATAAAGTTGAAGCTATTTTCAAAGGAATCGCTTTATCTCTTAGAAGATGTCTAGAGCTAGATCAAAGGAGAAGCGGATCACCCAGCTCTAAAGGCGTTATCTAATTGGTTATAGCTGCTATTGTTGATTATGGAATAGGAAACCTTTTCAGCATTAAAAATGCGCTAGAAAAGCTAGAATTAACTGCAAAATTAGTGACTAGTCTCAGAGACGCCGAGCAAGCAGATATGATCATATTCCCAGGTGTAGGTAATTTTACATCTATTTCTGAGAAACTGTTAATTGAGAAACAAATATTTAATGATATTGTACAATCAGGTAAACCAATATTAGGCATATGTTTAGGTCTTCAAGTTTTAATGGATAGTAGTGAAGAAGGGAAGGGAATAGGATTGAGTCGCTTTCCGGGGATCGTTGAAAAACTTCCTAACCATGTAAAGGTCCCTCATATGGGTTGGAATACTTTAACGGTGCATTCAAGTCATGAGTTTGTTGATGGTATTTCCCAAGATTCTTGGGTATATTTTGTCCATTCATATGTTCCCAAACTAAAAGATCTTTCAACAGTTCTTGCTGAAACCGATTATGGGGTAAGATTCCCATCAATAATAGGAGATAAGACCACAGTTGGGACACAGTTTCATCCTGAGAAATCAGGTGAAATAGGAAATAGACTTCTTAAAAATTTTATTAAAATGGCGAAGAGATGAATGTTTTGGAAGTAATTCCCGCAATTGACCTTTTTAGTGGACAAGTTGTCAGACTTACTCAAGGAGATCCAAAAAAAGTAACTGTGTTTTACAAAGACCCCAT
>CAYNJB010000026.1:8465-10531 GCA_964397515.1 uncultured Nitrosopumilales archaeon
AAAAAACGTTTAGTAATCGCCGTAGATTATGGAAATACAGGTGTTTTAGTTAAGGGTTGGAAAGAATCTACAGGTAAACCCGTTATGGATATTATTCAAGAACTTATTAAGAAAGGAATTGAATATTTTCTAATCACTTCTGCTGTCAGAGATGGAACAAAACGAGGCCCCGACTATAATATGTTAAATCAAGTTTGCGCTTTACCCAAAATCAAGGTAATCGCGGCAGGCGGAGTTTTCACATTAGATGATATATATAGGCTTAAGAAGATTGGTGTTTACTCTACAATACTTGGAAGGAGCTTATATGACCATGTTTTCAATCTTAAGGACGCAATAAAAATAGCGAGTGACTAATATGCCTCTTTCTAAAAGAATTATTCCCTGTCTTGATGTTGACAGAGGACGAGTTTTAAAGGGTGTACAATTTAAGGGGTTAAAAGACGCAGGTGACCCAGTTACCCTAGCTTGCAAATATAGAGATGATTATGCAGATGAACTTGTATTTTTAGATATAACTGCCTCGCTGGAGAAACGTGATAACTTGCGTAAGCTAGTAAGCAAAGTTGCAGCTAACTTAGACATACCTTTCACAGTAGGTGGAGGAATTTGGAGTTTAGATGATGCTCGACTTGTACTTTGTAGTGGTGCAGATAAAGTAGCAGTTAACACAGCAGTAGTTAAAAATCCTAGTTTAGTGTATGATCTAGCTAAAAAATTCGGAAGCCAATGCATTGTTGTGTCCATAGACGCAAAATCTAATCAAGAGAAACCTTCAGGATATGAAGTTTACACTTATGGAGCCCGTAAACCAAGTGGACTTGATGCATTAGAATGGGCAAAAAAAGTTGAAGAACTTGGATCCGGAGAAATTTTACTTACTTCTATAGATAGAGATGGAACTGAATATGGATATGACATTAATATTACAAAGTTAATATCCGAATCTGTGAATATTCCTGTTATTGCCAGCGGTGGATGTGGAAAACCTGAACATATGCTGGACGCGTTTACTAAAGCTGGTGCAGACGCTGCTCTAGCCGCGTCTATATTTCACTATGAGGAGTTCAAAATCCCATATGTAAAGCGATTCTTAAAAGATAAAGGGGTAAATATTAGACTATGAATTTAGTTGATTATTCAGTAATAGATTTTGCTAAAGGAAATGGTTTAGTTCCAGTTATTACACAAGATGCTTTTACTAAAGAAGTTCTCATGCTTGCTTATGCTAATAAGGAGGCTATAGAAAAAACTCAAGGAACTGGATTAGCGCATTATTATAGTAGATCTAGACAAAGTTTATGGAAAAAGGGTGAATCATCGGGGAACACACAAAAAATCGTTAAAATACTCGTAGATTGTGATCAAGACACTCTAATTTACTTGGTTGAACAAAAAGGAGTAGCTTGTCACACAGGAAACAAAACTTGTTTTTTTACAGAAATATCAAGTAAACAATAAAGACAATGTATAGTATTGTTAAACATTTGTATAACGATATTTATATTATTTAAAAAAACGCGTTAACTTATAATGAGTGGCACAAGAATTCTACAATGCAGAGAATGTGGGAAAGAATATCCCATAAGTAACAATTACTTCTGTGAAGATTGTTTCGGACCATTAGATGTTCTATACAAATATGATGAAATCAAATGGAATACAGACATCTTTAAAGAAAAACCTAAAAATTTTTGGAGATATCTTGACCTTTTACCAATATCCAACCCAAAACATATTGTAAATATTGAAGCAGGATTTACTCCGCTTATTAAAGCTGATAATCTCGGCAAAGAGATAGGTCTCAAGAATCTTTATATTAAAAATGATACAGTTAATCCAACTTTTTCATTCAAAGATAGACCTGCAGGCGTTGGAATTTCTATGGCTATTGAGTTTGGATTAAAATCCGTAGGCTGTGCGTCTACAGGCAATCTTGCTGCAGCTACAGCTGCATATGCTGCAAAAGCAGGTCTTCCATGCTATGTGTTTATCCCTCAAGGACTAGAGAATGAAAAAGTGGCCCAAGCATTAGCATACGGACCACACATCATAGAAGTTGAAGG
>CAYNJB010000027.1:0-10114 GCA_964397515.1 uncultured Nitrosopumilales archaeon
CGAAGGTTATACACATTATGCGCCTAACGCGGGAATACCTGATCTTTTAGATTCAATAGGAACAAAGCTAAAACTTGAAAATGGAGTAGATGTAGAACCCAATGAACAAGTAATAGTAACCATCGGTGGAACCCAAGCAATACAACTAGCTTTAACAGTTTTACTTCAAGAAGGAGAAGAGGTACTTATCCCTAGTCCTGCATTTGTAGCTTACCAAGCTTCAACTAGGATATCAGGAGGCGTCCCAATAGAAGTAAATTTAGCGGAAGATTATTCCTTAGATGTTGAAGAGATAAAAAGTCGGATAACAAATAAAACAAAAGTGTTAATTATAAACACTCCTTCTAATCCAACTGGTGCTATAACAGCAAGAAAAGAACTTACGAAGATAGCTGAGTTAGCAAAAGATAAAGGATTTTATATTTTATCAGATGAAGTTTATGAGAAATTCATATACGAAGGAGAACATACCAGTATTGGCAGTCTTCCGGATATGGGAGAATTTGTGATAACAATCAATAGCTTATCAAAAGCATATGGCATGACTGGTTGGAGACTTGGGTATGCAGCAGGGCCCTCAGAAGTCATAAATCAGATGATTAAAGCACAAATGTATAGCTGTGCATGTGTACCGACATTTATTCAAAAAGCAGCAATAACAGCTTTACAATCACCTGAAATAATGTTTGATTCGATTCGTGAAGAATTTAAAAAAAGGCGTGATGCCGTAATCAGAGAGCTGTCTGACACCCCAAACCTATCCATAATTAAACCAAAAGGGGCATTTTACCTTCTACCAAAAATAAATAATCTAGGAGTGACTTCTGCAGATTTTGCTAAAGAACTTCTTCAAATGGCAAAAGTAGCAATTGTACCAGGATCAGCATTTGGTAATTTAGGTGAGAACCATATCCGTATATCTTATGGATCGACAATTGAAAAAGTTTCTGAAGGAGCGCGACGAATTTCAGAGCATTTAAAATCAAGGAAAATAAGTAGGTAAAATTGAACATCGGTGAGTCGTAATATTATTATGAAGTCATATTTTTAAATTGAACATTATTAATGAGCAAAATAAAATAAGTGGAATGCTAACATAATATTTACATTCAATTACAAAGATGACAAGCTACTTTGTGATCATTCTGATTTTCTGTTAGCAAAGGTTCTATTTCTGAACAAATTTTCATCACCATTGAACACCTTGTTCGGAACCTGCAGCCTGACGGTGGATTTACTGGAGATGGCACATCACCTGTAATAGCTGATCTCGTTATCTCTTTTGCAAGTTTTGGATCTGGTCGGGGTGTAGCTGCGATGAGCATTTGGGTATACTTATGAAGCGGGTTTTCTATAACATCTTCTACTGAACCGGCCTCAACTATCTTTCCAAGATACATCACTAGTACTCTAGAAGCAATTGTTCTGACGACGGCAAGATCATGAGTGATGAAGATGTAGGCTACTCCAAATTTAGATTGGATATCATTTAGCAAATTCAATATCTGACCTCTGACTGACATATCTAAGGCAGAAACAGGTTCATCACAAATTATTAGTTTTGGGTTTAGTGCAATAGCTCTTGCAACACCAACTCTCTGTCTTTGACCTCCACTAAGTTCATGTGGATGTTTAGTAAGATATTGTTCAGCAGGTGATAAACCAACATGTTCTAAAATCTCTATAACGCGTTGCTTAATTTCAGTATTTGTCCCAAATTTGTGTACTTTAAATGGCACAGATAATATTTGGCCTATTGTTTGCCTTGGATTTAATGAGGCATATGGGTTCTGAAATACAATTTGCATATTTTTTTGAACATACTTCTGTCCTTCTTTTGTTAATTTGGAAAAATCTTTGCCTAGAAATTGTATAGAACCTTCAGATGGAGTTACAAGTCCTAAAATTGTTTTAGCAACAGTAGTTTTTCCACAGCCGCTTTCTCCTACTAAAGCAAGAGTTTCTTTTGGAAAAACATCGAAATCCACACCGTCTACGGCCTTAACAACATCAATATTCCTACTAAACAGACTAGACCTTAATGGATAATGTTTTTTTAATCCTCTTACTTCTATTATTGGTGAATCCATTTCAAGTTGCCTCATAAAGCCAGCAAGCTACTTCGTGTTCTGATTCTGGTTGAAAAAAAGGTGGTTCATTTGATTTACACACGTCCATCGAACTGGAACATCTATCATAAAATTTACAGCCTTTTGGGGGATTAATTAAGCTTGGAACGACGCCGTCAATTGTTGGAATTTTATCAACTTTAGCGTTTAGAGTGAGTATTGAATCTATTAAACCTCGAGTGTAAGGATGCAAAGGATTAGAATACACTTTTTCTACATTACCTTTTTCGACATTTTTCCCGGCATACATAACGTTAATTCTATCACAAATCTCTGCAACAATTCCCAGATCATGCGAAACAAGGAGAAGTGAAGTGCCAAGATCCCTCTTTAAATCTTCTATTAGATTTAAGATTTGAACTTGAATTGTTGTATCTAAGGCAGTAGTAGGTTCATCCGCTATTAAGACTGATGGATTACAAGCTAAAGACATTGCTATTAAGCTTCTTTGTTTCATACCCCCGCTAATTTGGTGTGGGTAAGCCTTGAGAACTCTCTCTGGATCCGGCATCCTAACTAACTTTAGAAGTTCAAGACATCTAATCTTTGCGTCCTTATTGTTCATCCCTTGATGAAGTTTTAACACTTCAACAATTTGATTTTCTATTCTCATAACCGGGTTAAGAAAAGTCATAGGGTCTTGAAAAATCATTGATATCTCCTTTCCTCGAATTTGATGTAGTTCTTTATCAGAACATTTGAGAATATCTTTCCCGTGAAGAAGTATAGCACCGTCTACAATTTTACCTGGAGGATTTGGAATAAGTCTCATTATTGAGAAAGCGACAGTGCTTTTTCCACATCCTGATTCTCCAACTAGGCCTACTGCTTCTTTCTCTTTAATATCAAATGAGACACCGTCCACGGCTTTTAAAACACCTTTAGATGTAAAGAAGTGTGTCTTCAGATCCTTAACTTCTAACACATGGGCCATATCTGTTTCACATAATAATTCCGCTAATAATAAATTTGATGGTTCACATTCAATTTATTCCGGTTTTTCTAGGCCTAAGCAGCTTTATTTTTCCAGATAATGACGTTGTAATTAACATTTTTTATGTTTCGAATTTAATCCTAATTCAAACGCCCTTAAGTTTATTTCAATGAGTTTACCGCTAAATCGTCTATCTATCACTTGGCGTATTGTATCAGGCTTTAACGGAATTTCTCCACTTGCTATTAACGCGCCTAGCATAACAATATTGGAAGCTAAAGATGTACCCGCTTTTTCTGCTAAATCTAAGGCATTTACCATTATAACTTTTCCAGCTACTTGTTTAATTCGGTTTATAATTTCTTTTAAGTCACCATATTTTGTTTGACCTAGAAATACAGCAGGAGGAATAACTTTTTTTGAATTAATTATAGCTGTTCCACCTTCTGCTAAATATTTAATATTTCTTAATGCTTCAGAAGGTTCCATTGCTAAAATGATTCCTTTGCCTTCGGGTGGTAAAGGGGCTAATACATCACTCCCAAGTCGAAGTAAAGACATTACAGAACCTCCACGTTGCGCCATTCCAAGTACCTCTGCGCCTCTTACCCTCAAACCTTCAGCTATTGCAGCGTTTCCTAAAATATCTGATATCAATATTGTGCCTTGACCGCCTATTCCTGCTAAAACTAAATTTACTTCCTTCACTTCCACAGTTATTCACTCTCCATTATTGCTTGATAAGGACATATTTGAACGCAAACACCACAGCCTGTACAACTAGCAGAATCGATGTAGTAGTCCCCAAAACTATTATCTTCGTTTATTTTTCTTAAAATAGCGGGGCAAGCAAAAACTTTGATACATGCATCACATTTAGAACATTTCTCTAAATCTATGTAATAAGGGGTTATTTTATCTCCTCTTTTTTTGGAGCTTCTTACTGCCTCTAGAGAACATTGCTGCCTCATGATTACTACAGAAGGGCCTTCAAAATGTAGTGCTTGAGTCATAACATCAATTGTTTTTTTACTATTATAAGGATCAACAATTTCGATAAATTTGATTCCGCAGCCCTTAACTACTTCTTCTATTTTTATTTGATTTGTAGGTTCTCCTGTAGCAATCCTCCCAGTTCCTGGATGATTTTGAAATCCAGTCATAGCAGTTGTTTTATTATCAAGTACGACTATTGTCATCTTTGCATTATTATAAACGGCGTTTACTAGCGCAGGCATGCCTGAATGGAAAAAAGTTGAGTCGCCTATACAAGGAATGATAGGTGATTTAATTATATGTGAGAGACCATTAGCTATACCGATGCTTCCACCCATACATATTAGTGTATCAATAGTCTCTAGAGGTGCAGATATACCTAAAGAATAACAGCCTATATCACCAGGGTATACAGGGACAGTCCCGTTTTCCCTAGCAACCTTCTCAGCAGCTTTTTTTATTGCAAAGAAAGACGCACGATGAGGACACCCAGCACATAATATTGGAGGACGTGTTGGTAAAAGATTAACTGAATTGTTAGAAAAAGTATTGATTTTCTCAAAGTCTAAAGGTGTCTTTACACCTGCAAATTTGGCAATTGCTTGTGTAACTAAGCCAGTAGTTAATTCACCAATAAGAGGAACATAGTCTTTTCCATGGATTTTTACAGATATGTTTTTCTCAGCGGCCAATGCTTTAACATGAAGTTCAACAAATGGCTCAAGTTCTTCTACGATCAATACTTCTTGTACTGAGCCAAGAAGCTTTTCAACTAATTTCTCGGGAATTGGGTATGTAGTTCCGATTTTTAAAATTGAGAGTTTATCTTCAAGATTCAACCATTTTAACGCTTCAGAAGAATAAGCATATGAGATACCTGAACAAATTATTCCCCGTTCAGCCTTATCAGATAAAGAGAGTTTGTTAAAGGGTAGATCGTTTACAGCATTCTTTATTTCTTCAAATCTTTTAATCATAAGTGGCCTGTTCTTCCTTGCCACTGTTGGAACATAGCTTAGATTAGAAGGATCTTTGGTGAAGTTCCCTTTACGCCTTTCTTTGTTGACAGACCCAAGTTCAATATCTCCCCTTGCATGTCCTATCCTAGTAACAGATCGATACATGAATGGGTGCTTGAAACGTTCAGATAGTTCAAATGCATCACGCATCATATCCTTACTTTCTTGAATATCACTTGGTTCTAAAACTGGAAGGTAAGCTTGCCTAGCTATCCAACGATTGTCTTGTTCGTTTTGTGAACTCCAAGCATTTGGATCATCTGCAGATAAAATAACAAGGCCGCCTTTAGCACCAAGATATCCAGCTGTAATCACAGCATCATGTGCAACATTTACACCAACATGTTTCATAGATGCCATTGATCGGAGCCCACTAATTGAACCTGCCAGAGCTACTTCAAAAGCAACTTTTTCATTTGCAGACCATTCAACGTAAATACCTAGATCATTTGCAACCTTGGAAAGAGCGGTTAAAATTTCACTTGAAGGAGTTCCTGGGTATGCTGCTGCTATTTGAACTCCGGCCTCAACAGCGCCTCTTGCAATTGCTTCATTACCTAATAAGAATGTTTTTTGACCCATGCTTTATCCACGCAACAATATTATAAGATATTAATAAATTGGTTGTTTCTTACTAATAAATTATATTATTTTTAAAGATAATAATTGTCAATATATATACAACATTGAATATTGTCTATTCATCTTGCAATGACACATCATAAAAAAAATTGTATTATCTTAAAATAAAAAAAATAAATTGCTTAGATATCTAAATTTTACTATAGATAAATCTATCATCGCAATTTAATATAACTTAATAATAGGAGGTATCCTCGAAATTTTCGAGGATTTTGAATGCTTGTATAGGATTCTATAAGATTTTTAGATGAGGATCACTCTTGGTTAAGAACTCTATATGATCTTGTTTAATGACGATTTCATCTTCGATAAGAACACTGCCAACACCAGTTTCTACAGAACCCACTTCTACACACATTACCATATTCTCTTCTAAAGGAATAGGTAAGCCAGCTTTAAGGAGAGGGAAGTCATAGAAATCTGGTTGGATGCCGAGTCCATGTCCATAATAGCCCATCTTATCTAATAGGGAATTATTCTCCATAATGTGTTTATCTATTAGGGTTCCGATTGAATCAGCAGTAACACCGGGTTTGATAGCTTCTATTGCTTTTCGTTGGATATCAATGCAAGCGTTATATCGATCTTCAAGGATTTGATCAGGTTTACCTAATGAACCGAGACGTGCTACGTCAGAACAATATCCTTTATACATTAGGCCAACGTCAAATCGTATAATATCTCCTCTTTTTAGACGGTAGTTAGAAAAAGACACATCAGCGTTCCCAAGAACTGTTCTTCGTCCAGCATTTACACCAAGCATGAATGGTTGTGCTTTATTTTGTACAACTGTAGTTTTAAAGGCGTCAATTAGTTCCCCTTCAGTTACACCTTCTTTTGCAGTATCATAGACTGATTGGATTGCTTTTTCAGTTATTGCAGCGCATTCACCTAACCGTTTTATTTCCTCAGGAGTTTTAACCCATCTTATTCCACGAATAGTTTCATTACCATTAATAACTTCTGCATTTGGTATTTTTTCTTTAATCTTTGCGCTTACAGGAGGAGTTGTCCATACCTCATCGAGGGCTATCTTTCCCTTAGTAATTCCTTTATCCAATAATGCTTGAGCTACTAGATCAGCTGGCATTGCCTCTTTTTGCGCTTTTTTATACCATCCATCTAATTGTTGTTCATATGGTTCAAGTTGAACTGTTTGTGATGTTCTATCAAGTGGAACTGGATCACCATATGTATATATGTCCTTTATCCAAGAGTTTGCAACATAGAATACGTCAGTAAGACTTGATGGGAATATTATGGAGGGCTCTACATTTCTGTCGCGGAAGAATATAGCGTAATTTTCAACTAATTGCATCCAATGAAAATTACTAAAAAAACCAGAGAAGTATAGAACATTTGCAGGGGTTGAAGCAATGAGTGCTTCTATATCGTTTTTCTCCATTACGGCATAAGCTCTTTCTTTATTCATTAACAATTTTAATAACCTCGTATTAGGCTTAATTACTGGGATATTTATTTCTTGTTTTAACATTTATGGGTAATGAATCTAATGATTAATTTGAGTAGCAGTATTATCGCTCTTTTAATTTAGGGTTTAGAACATCGTTTAGTCCATCGCCTACTAGGTTAATTCCTAATACTGTGCAAAAGATACCTAATCCAGGAAATACGAAGAGCCACCATGCTGTGCGTAAATATTGTTGTGCTCTGAAAAGTAGTTGTCCCCAACTTACCGCTGAAGGATCGGTCAGACCAAGGAAACTTAAACTTGCTTCAGCCAATATGGCTATTCCGACTACTAATGTAGCTGAAACAATGGCTGGAGGTAAAGCATTAGGCATAATTTCCCTAATGATTATATTGAATTTGCTAACCCCTATTACTCGAGCTGATTCTACAAATTCTCTTTCTTTGAAAGATAGAAATTCAGCTCTTATGATTCTTGCTACAGGTGGCCAGCTTAATCCACCTATCACTATAATTACTAACCAAACACTGGAGCCATAGATAGTAAGAAGAACAAGCGCTAAGAAGAATGCAGGTATCACAAGAAAGATCTCACTTAAGCGCATTAAGAGCTCATCAATCAGTCCGCCAAAATATCCAGCTATTGAACCAACCATTAATCCTACTGCAGTCGCAGTCAGTGCAGCTAATAAACCTACAATAATAGATAGACGTGCTCCGAAGAAGAATTGACTGAACACATCGCGTCCCAGATCATCAGTGCCCATAAAATATTTGGCGTCTGGTGCTTGTAATGGTGGACCGACGGCAATGTCCAATGGATCATAAGGTGAAATAATATTAGCAAAAATAGCGAAGATTAAGAATATAAGAATTAATACTAATCCAAATGCAGCGCCTCTATTTTTTTTGTATTGCCTTAAGAAGGCAAGGATGCCTGAAGTGGAAACGCGCTTCATCATAATCACTTACTATAACGAATCCTTGGATCTAAACGGGCGTATATTATATCGGTGAATAATGTAACTGTAACTACAGTCACACTGATTAAAAAGAACATACCTTGAATCACTGGAAAGTCTCGTTTGGACATAGCATCGAACAGTAATCGACCAAGACCGGGCCAAGAAAACACAACTTCAATAAGGAGATCACCTGCAAGCATTGCACTTAATCTCAAGCTGATCACAGTTATAACAGGAAGCATTGCATTCCGGAAAGCATGCCTATATAGAACACTTCTTTCAGATAAACCTTTAGCACGCGCAGTCACAATATAGTCTTGATGTAACGATTCCAACATACTGGCCCGAGTAAGTCTTGAAATAATAGCTAAACCACCGAAAGCTAAGCTCACTGCAGGCAAGGCGAGATGCCAAAGAACGTCTACTATTGTATTGAATTCTCCTCGAACGGAGTACATTCCACCGGTAGGGAATAATCCTAATGTTATGGCAAATAATATAATCAGAATCTGACCTATTAAGAATTCAGGCAATGAATATCCAGCTAATGATACCGCAGTTATTGCATTGGAGCGAATGGAATATGGCTTCTTTGCTGAAGAAACCCCAAAAAATATCCCAAACACAATCATCAAACCTAAAGCAGATAACACTAGAAGCATAGTAGCTGGAAGTCTTCCGGCTATAACAGATAGAACTGGAGCTCTAAATGCGTATGAAAAACCAAAATTTCCCTGAAGCATGTTTGTGATATAGAGATAGAATTGCTCTGCTAGAGATTTATCTAAACCGAAGTCATGTCGAATAGAAGCTACTATCTCAGGGGGTAAATAGCCTCCACCGCCATAGATCATGTATGCTGGATCTCCGGGAGCCATATGTACAAGTAAGAAATTTATTACAACGACTATGAAAATTAAGGGTACAGCAAAAGCTAATCTTCTAAGAGCAAAATATAAGAGTGATACTTCCCGTATAGCCAAAGTTACCCAACAGTATAATTAGAGATACTCTTAAAGCTTATCTATAAATCAAACCTGATCTGCAAATCAATAAGAATAATAATAATTTGAAAACATTAATTAAGTGAAAAAGTATCCTGTTATTAACAAATAAGTTACCTTCATCTAAGATAATCACTAATATTAATATAGTGTTAATTTAACTTCAAGCATGGGGTGTGTCTTACTTGAGCCTTAATGGAAAAGTATCTTTGATAACAGGATCAGGACAAGGGATCGGGAAAGCAATAGCTCTAGCTTTTGCTAAAGAAGGATCTGATATAATAGTAAATGTAAGGAAAAGTATTGGAAATGCGGAATCTACTGCAAAAGAAATTAGAGATTTGGGTAGACAAGTTTTAGTCTGCAAAGCTGATGTGACTAATTCTGAAGAAGTTAGAGATATGGTTGAGTCAACAATAAAATCGTTTGGGAAGATAGATATTTTAGTCAATAACCCAGGACCAAGTATAAGGAAACCTTTTGAGGAAATTACGGAGGAAGAGTGGAAAAATGTTGTCAACGTAAATTTAAACGGTGTTTTCATTTGTTCGCTTCTAGCTGGAAAAAAGATGATCAGTCAGAAAGGAGGAAACATAATCAATATAGCATCTGCCTCAGCTCATAGATGTCTCCCACTTGGCGGAGCATATGGACCAGCTAAAGCAGCGGTAGTAAGTCTTACAAAACAATTAGCTCTAGAATGGGCTAAACACAATATCAAAGTTAATGGGATAAGTCCAGGACCAGTAATGACAAAACCTAGTGAAGTTGCATTATTAAATGATGAACTTAAAAGACGAATAAACAACATTCCTATGTCTCGAACAGCTACACCTAACGAGATAGCTAACGTCGCAGTTTTTCTTGCCTCGGATAACTCGAGTTATATTACTGGACAGACTATTATTGTAGATGGCGGCGGATCAGAAACATGGTATCTTTTCCCCTAACAACACAAGCATTAATCAAAATTTTTGAAGTAAGGTATCACATA
>CAYNJB010000028.1:0-10091 GCA_964397515.1 uncultured Nitrosopumilales archaeon
CTTTTGAAGGCGTAGACCAATCTGGTAAAAAAACACAGTCTAAACTATTAGTTAACCGTCTAACTAACGAAGGATTCAAAGTATCTTACTTATCTTTTCCACGCTATAGTACATTAATAGGAAAAGAATTAAAGAGGTCATTATCTGGAAAGAGAAGTTACCCCAAACAAGTTTTTCACCTGCTAATGGCCGCTAACAGGTGGGAAGTTAAAAAACTAATAGTTGAAAAAAAATCTAAAACAGACATTCTTATTATTAACCGATACATACATTCTAACTCAGCTTATGGAGTCGCAAACGGGTTAAGTAATGTGTGGCTTACAAACCTCGATAGAGGACTTCCTTTTCCAGAAAAAATAATTTTATTAGATATTCCAATCAAAGTTTCGTTTGTAAGGAAATCAGAAAATAGGGATATAAATGAAAAAAATCTTGAATATTTAATAAAAGTTAGGAAAATATATTTATCAATGGCAAAAGAATACGGCTGGAAAATAATTAATGGCAACAAGTCGCAACATGAAATTCAAAACCAAATTTTTCGGCATGTAAACAAAATAATAAAAAATATTTAACTCTAACAAATAAAAAATAATCAGTTAATAAAAACTATTATCAATCTTTAATAGGTCATTTTTACGTCTTAAAAAGATGACTTGAATAATAATATCTGTGAAATACGGGACCCTATTCATGGCTATATTCATATATCTGAAGTTGAAAAAGAAATCATAGATTCATCATTATTTCAACGGTTAAGGCGAATTAGACAACTATCTGGGGCTCATTTAACATATCCTGGTGCTCAACACAGTAGATTTGAACATTCTATCGGAACTATGCATTTAGGAGGTTTAACCGGTAATATTATTCTCAAAAAAACACCTATCAACAAAGATTTTATTCAGGAAATTAGGTTAGCTTCTCTATTGCATGATATTGGTCATGGCCCTTTTTCACATTTAATAGAAGAAGTTATGACTGAAAAACATGGTATAACTCACGAAACTGTTACTCAACGAGTGATATTAGAGACTGAAATAAAAGATATTTTGAATAGACATGGTTTTGACCCTAATGCTATAAGCGAATTTATAGTTGGTTTGTCTACCAAACGACCTAGATTTATGAGTGATATTGTCGGCGGTGGTTTGAGTGTAGATATAATGGACTATCTACTCCGTGATTCCTATTTTACGGGCGTAGAATATGGGAAAGTTGACATATTACGTATTATCAACTCTTTTGAATTAAAAGATGACAAACTCGCTTTAAATCGAGATGCACTTTATGCTTTTGAAGCTCTAATGATAGCCAGATATGAAATGTTTAGAGCTGTATATTTTCATCGTACTGTTAGAGCCTCCGAACTTATGCTAATTAGATCTATATCTTTAGCAGATGAAATTCTTGGACTTACTGATACAAACGATCTAAATAAATATTTACAGCAAAATGATGAAACTACATTAAATATGCTTGTAAATATTTCTGATGATCAGAAAGAACTTAAACAATCTCGAGACTTAGCAATCAATTATAGAGATAGAAATTTAGTGAAGTGCGTATATGAGAAAACAATACACCGAAAAGATCAACTCATGGAAAGTATTTTCCTTCAAAAAAGTATTCGTGAAGACTTGGTGAGAAAAATAGCTGAAGAAGCAAATGTTCCGCCTGATGAAGTATATCTAGACGTTTCTACAACACCTTCAGTACCATTAACATCTGCTAGACAAGCTTTAACCTCTATTATTCTAGCTACTACAAATTCTAATGGAATAAAATATGAAGAAGTTCGAGTTGATGAACTTCCTCTTATTGGTGCTATATCTGGTTTCTTTAACATATTGAGAGTGTATACATCTAACATTAATCGAAAAACAGTTGAAGAAGCGTCTTCTAAAACCTTTGGTGAATCAAGTTATTCTTCTAAAATATCAATGTAAATGAATAAGTAAATTATTTAATTGTTGATTCTTAATGAATTTTCCATTAAACACAGGAATAATTATTAAAAATATTAAAAAAATGTTAAATTCATCATCTACAAAAAGATATACCGCTTTAGATAAAGTTAGTCGTAAATGGAACGGAGACCCATTTAAGGTTCTTGTATCAACTATTCTCTCACAGAGAACTAAAGATGAACATACTACCAAAGCTGCTGAACAATTATTCTCTGTTTTTTCGACACCCCAAGAAATTATTGAGGGTGATATAAATAAAATTCAAGAACTTATTAAACCAGCTGGTTTTTACAAAGTCAAATCCAATGCGCTGAAGAAAGTATCTAAAATTATCCAAGAAAAATATTTTGGTAAAGTTCCAAAAAAATTAGATGATCTTCTACAATTACCTTATGTCGGTCAAAAGACTGCCAACTGTGTCAGAGTTTATGCGTTCAACATCCCAGCTATTCCGGTAGATACTCATGTTCATCGAATATCCAATAGATTACGATTAGTTAAAACTAAAACTCCTAATGAGACTGAAAAAGAACTTGTTAAAATAATATCAGTAAAATATTGGCTATCAATAAATGACCTATTTGTAAGATTTGGTCAAACAATCTGTAAGCCAATAAAACCAAAATGTAGCATATGTAATCTAAAAAACATGTGTTTCTATTATAAAACTCATAAAAACAACTGATTATTATTCAATCTTATATGCACTGTTTTAATCACTGTTAGTATTCTGTTCCTCCTCAATTATCTTATCCAATAACTTTTTTAAACTCGCAAGAATAATCTTAGCTTCACTTTGACTAATTTCTGAACTAATATAAAGAGAGACCAACGCTAATCCTTCAAAATATTCTGCTAATACATGAGAAAGTACTGTAAGAAGAATTCCTTGACGCTTTTCAGGTATTATAGTGGTCGATTCTACCATCCCACCAGCTTTTATTGCCAATATTACAGATCCTATAGAACTTTGTTTACCCTCTGATAATGATAAGAATCCACCGTTTTGATAACGAATTAACTTTAGGTAAAATATTCTTTTCCCTACTTTGATAGACTTTGATTTAAAATCTTTACTCATTGTTATTACGTTTATAATTGATATATAATAATCTTCAATAATATTATAAGAGTTAATTCGACGCAGATATTTTAGAACATTAACAGAAAGAAAATTCTGCCCTAACAACGTTTTCATCCATTATATTGATCAATATGCAAAACAAAATTAAACAATTAAACCCATGATTTATAATATCTAAAAAGATTAACATTTATTTAAATTAAGGTTTAATATTTATTGTTGTTATTATGTCTAAAAAGAACAGTTTGATTTATAGAATTGAACATGACAGCATGGGTCAAGTGAATGTACCTGTTGGGGCGTATTATGGCGCGCAAACACAAAGGGCGATAGAGAACTTTCAAATATCCGGGCTTAAATTCCATTCAAATTTCATAAAAGCTTTTTCGTTAATTAAATTGTCTGCCGCAAAAGTTAATGTAGATTTAAAGTTATTAGACAAGAAAAAAGGAAAGGCAATCATTCAAGCAAGTAAAGAAATTCTAGATGGGAAAATGAGTGATCAATTTGTATTAGACATATTTCAAACAGGTTCAGGTACATCTACAAACATGAATGTTAATGAAGTAATATATAATAGAGCAATAGAGATTCTGGGTGGGAAAAAGGGGGATAAAAAAATTATCCACCCTAATGATGATGTGAATATGGGGCAATCAACAAACGATGTGTTTCCTACTGCAATAAATATTGCCGCGTTATCAAGTATTAAGAAGGAATTAATCCCATCTTTAAAAAATCTTGAGAACTCATTTAAGAAAAAAGTATTTGAGTTTGAAGATGTTGTAAAAGCTGCACGCACTCATTTTCAAGACGCCGTACCAATTACGTTAGGCCAAGAATTTAGCGGTTACACTAGCATGATTACACATGGAATTAAAAGGATAAAAAATATTTGCAGTTCACTTTCAGAAGTTCCAATAGGCGGTACCGCATCAGGTACAGGGCTTAATGCACACCCAAAGTTTTCAAAGTTAATAATAACCGAAATCAACAGATTATCCGAACTAAAAATTCGACAAGCGGATAACACATTTGAGGCTATGCAGAGTAGAGATTCTAATGTTGAGGCAAGTAGCGCTATGAAGATAGTTGCTGTGAGCTTAATTAAGATAGCAAATGACCTACGAATCCTTTATTCTGGACCAAGAACAGGACTCTACGAAATAGAATTACCCGCCATACAACCCGGATCAAGCATCATGCCAGGGAAAGTTAATCCAGTTATTCCTGAAGCAATTAACATGGTTGCTGCAAAGGTTATTGGTAATGATTTAACAATAAGCTTAGCTGGACAAATGGGAAACCTAGACCTCAATACTATGATGCCTGTGATAGCCTATTGTCTATTAGAATCTATAACCATTATGGCTAAAGCGAATAAATCATTGGCAAAATGCGTAGATGGAATAAAACCGAACAGAGAGAGATGCTTATCATACGCTGAAAACACAGTTGGATTAATTACCGTTCTATCTCCTATTATAGGATATGATAATGCAGCAAAGATTGCTAAAAAATCAATGAAAACAGGTAAAACAATAAAAGAACTTGTTATAAAAGAAAAGTTACTTCCAAAAGAAAAAGTCGACATTATACTTAATTTAAAAAAATTAACTAGAGGCGGAATAATCTAAATAATTAACAAATATTAGAAACATAACAATTTATTATTTACATTAAGGTAGATTATATGAACATCAGTTATTTAGATTTACAGATAATTGATTGAGATTAGCTAGGCTGGAATATTTTTATGGCTACAGGAGGACATTGAACTTCACAAGCCATGCAGAATATACAATCGCTTTCTCTTGTAGGATCAGCTTTTTTTGTAGACGCGGGATGATCTGGTGTCTCAACCCATTCAAACACAGATACAGGACATACATCGAGGCATACTCCATCTGCAATGCAAAGGTCAAAGTCTACAGCAACAATACTACCATGTATTCCAAGCTTTTTAGGTGGTTCAACGGGACCATAAACATCATGGTCACTATGTTTCTCAACTATTGATTTTGTCGTTTTAAAATTCGGATCAATGCCAGACATATTATCTACGCCACACGATAGACATATTTATTGATATTTAAATTAAACTATTAATTGAAAACATATTATAACATTAATTGGATCTTTAAGAAAAACTTATTTTTAGAAACTATCATTTATTCAAAAAATGTTTTATTGTAAAATTTAGCTCAATATGGTTTTTTTACTCTTGTGCAATATAGTGTTTTAGAAAAGGCCGATTTCTTAACATTTTTTCATCAAATCCTATCTCATAATCAGCATGTGATCAACATATCTCAAGACAATAAGTATTTTCATAATGTTAAATATTAACGTATTGAGTTTTCTATTAACATGTAAATTTATAAGAATGATAAAATAAGCATTATACTACAAATTGTTTTTTTTCAAGATCTATTTATTAAATTTTATTTGTAGATCAAAACTAATTACTAAAAATGAATTGAGGCTTATTCTTTGGTAGAATTAATTACTTTTCTTATTCTTCTGGTTATAGGTGTAATAATTGGTACTTTATCTTCATTGATTGGAATAGGCGGCGGATCATTAATAGTACCCACATTAATTCTGTTAGGGTTTTCAGCTCAAAATGCAATTGGCACCAGTCTTGTTGCTGTTTTTGCTATTTCGATTTCATCTTCTTATGTTTATATTAAACAAAATAAAATTAGTATAAATCTCGGTGTTCTAACTGCGTTTGTTACAATTCCAGGGGCGTTGATTGGAGCTTTTGTAACTGGGTATCTATCATCAAACACTCTGGAACTTTTTTTTGGAATATTCTTATTATTTGTTGCAATCCGTATGATCACTAAAATAATTAGTAGAAATAAACTGTCATCTACTGATAATGTTAGTTTAAAAGGAAACAGTATCAATATTTTGAAGAAAAAATTTTTATTAGTCGTACCAATATTATTTGGATCTGGAATAATTGCAGGTCTTTTTGGAGTAGGCGGCGGAATAATCGTTGTGCCTGTATTTGTATTAATGTTGGGCTTAACAATGCATAATGCAGTTGCAACATCTTTGTTTATTATGGTGTTTACAGCGTTTACAGGACTAATTGCCCATGCGACGTTAGGAAATATTATTATAGATTATACTATTCCACTAATAATAGGAGTTATTTCAGGTTCTCAAATAGGATCAAGATTAATTGTTAAAATTAGAGGAATAACACTTGGGCTAATCTTTGCAATTATGATGATACTTGTTAGTGGGTATATTATACTTAATAGTGGGATAATATAAGAAATTGTGAAATTTGTTTTTATTCTAAAATAGATAACTTGCCGTATCGTCCAACATTTACTCTTACTTCACTTCTGAAAGAGTTAGTATATCCATTTTCAATTTTTACTTTACTTCCAACACTCACTTGTTCTATTTGCTCTTCCCAAAGAGTTAATTTTATTGAACCAGTTTCATCCTTTAATGTGAAATCAGCTACATTTGCTTGACCGCCAGTTCGTAAATTTACAGTTCGAGTTTCTGATTTATCACTAATTTCTCCTTCTACTTCAACTTTACGCATTCCATCTCGAAGATCATTGATATCCAAATAAAGACCTCAATCACCTTCAAACTTATCATATAAAAACTTCTTGATAAAAAAAACACAATTATAAAATGTAAAAGGATCTTTGGATTTATGTTTCTAGAAGAATAAGCATGGGAATTAAAATACTTAATCAGATAATGTGGATATGACTATATTTTGAGCTTTGTTGAGCTATCTATAATGACAGCTGTAGTTACAGCGATTTTTACTTATATTATGATAAATAGATTTATTAAATTTTTATCAGTTCGAGGATTAGCTGTTGAAGATATACATAAACCGCATAAGCCGTTGATTCCGCGACCAGGCGGTCCGGCAATAATAATACCTATAATGGTTGTTGAATTTATATTATATTACTTTACATTAGATATTAGGATCTTAGCTTTAAGTTTTACGTTAATTATAGCAGGATTAATTGGCTTAGTTGATGATATTTTTAGATTAAAGGGGATAACAAAAACAATTCTCCTTATTTTTACATCATTGCCGATAATTTTACTTAGTGCATATACACCCTATTTACAATTACCTTTTTTCGAGGATCCGGCGAGGCTCTTCATAATTTACCCAATATTAATCATTATGGCAATTCCGATAACTGCCAATACAATCAACACAATTGATGTATTTAATGGGGCGGTTTCAGGTTTTCTTATTATTATAACAATCCCAATAATCTTAGCACTAAGTTTTAAAGGTGATACTACAATGATTTTAGCATCATTACCGCTTCTTGTCTCAACTGGAATTTTTTATCTTTATCATAAAAATCCATCGAAGATATTCCTTGGTGATTCTGGAACTTTAGCTTTAGGATCAATGTATGGAGCATTAGCTATTTCAGGTGGGGTCGAGATAGTAGCTGTAGTGGCTTTATTTCCAGCTATTCTTAACTCATTCTTTTTTCTTTCAAGTGTAAGAAGGATAGTTGATCATAGAGAAATAAAAGTTAGGCCAACTAAAATGCTAGAAGATTATAAAATTGCAGCCGTAGAAGACCATAGAGCACCAGTTACACTTGTGAGGCTTATCTTGTCTGATGGACCATTAAGTGAAAATCAAATTACTTTCAGCATTTTTAAACTTGCGATCGTATCATCATTACTTGCAGTGATTACAGGTCTACTTATAAGGTGACAAGTTACGAAAAGACTATTTCCAATTATTAGTATTATGGTGTTTTTTTGGGTACTAGTTCTTATCGGAGCAATAATAATCTTTGAATTTATTGTTCCTTTACAACTTGTTATGGGCGATTATAGTCTAATTGTTACATCGTTTGTGAAAATATTGTTATCAGTTGTATTGGTTTTGATTTGGGTTTACATACTTTATAAATTGACTGAAATATATTTAGTTAGGAAAATAAAGGGAAAAAAGAAAAATGATTTGAGTTAGAATAGAAAAGAGATTTGTTTAATATTATTATATGATGTATGTTTTTCAGCATCGTTAAAAAAACATGTAACTATTAATATTGAATGCTTTCAATTATTTTTATTCCATTTTCTTAATTTTTTATTGTATTTATCTTTTGAATAAATATATTTAGCTGGTACTCCAGCTACAACTGTATTAGGAAGGACGTTTTTTGTTACTACTGATCCCATGCCTACCACGCTTTTTTGACCTATTCTAACACCTGCTTTAATAACCGCCCTTGCACCTATCACAACTCTATCTTCCACTACTACGCCAACCATTTTTTTACTCATTGGGTATGGATCGTTAGTTAAAACTGCGCTGGGGCCTATGAAGACATGGTTACCAATAACGCTTAGTGGTGGGATGTATGCTAATCCCTCAATTTTTGTATGATTTCCTATTTTTACTCCATAATCTATGTGAGCTAATGAACCAATTTTAACATTGTTTCCTATCTCAACTTTATTTCCAACATATGCAAAATGCCAGATTTTGACGTTTTTGCCAATCTTAACTTGTGAACCAATAAAATTTATTATTTTACCTTTTTTTTGTTGCAAACATTACCCACTGATCTATAAATGGCATGGGTAGCTATGATATAATATTTTTTTAGGGAGTTTGTTTTCCCATTTCTTTAGAAAATTAAGATCCTCATTTTTATCTCTCATATCATCAGGTAACATAATTGGAATTTCATTGATTATAGGAAAAAAACGATTACATTTAGTACAAAAAAGTGATCCATCTTTGATAACCTCCTTATCCGATATTATCTCAAATAATTCAAGGGGGTAGTTTTTATCTATCGGGCAAGCGAGAATATCTAAAGTTTTTCTGTTCATATCATAATAACCGTTTATCAACAATATAAATTAGACGAAAATTAAAGATTCATGTAAATAGGAGCACCGTTTTTACTAGATATTAAAGCAGCTTCTGCAATCTTTGTGACATTAGATGCGTCTTTAGCTGATATCAGCGGTTCTTTGTTATGATCTATGCAATCTATAAAATGTTTTAATTCAATCTTCAAAGGTTCTTTATATGGTTTCTTAGATATTGTGGTTCCTGTTGAATCATCAATTTGGATTTCTTGTGTGATAAAATTAATTGTAGCTACACCATTAGAACAAACTGTGGTAAGTTGTCTAACTCTTTTTGGTGTAATCCAATTTGAAGCTATAAACGCTGTTTTTTGTGAATCAAATCCAAGAATTATAGCCGCAAAATCCTCATTTTTACTTAATATTTGACCTGTTCGTGCAAAGACCATTTGGGGCTCTTTATCGAAAATCCAACGTGCAGTATCAATATCATGAACCGAAGTATCGGTTACGATACCTACATCATTAACATTCCCCATCCATTTGCTTTCTCTATGGAACTCCAATAATATTGGGTCCCCTATTTTTCTGGATTTGATAAGGTTTTTTAGATCAGCTACAACAGGATTAAATCGCTCTATATAACCTGAAGTCAATATACATTCCGTTTTTTTTGCTAATTCTACTAATTCTTCACTCTCTTTTGAAGTGAATGTTATCGGCTTCTCAACCAAAACATCTATTCCTGATAAAAGACATTTTTTCGCTATCTGGCTGTGAGTAATAGTTGGGGTGCAAATAGTAACCGCGTCTATTTTTTCTTTTGTTAATAGTTGTTCTATTGATACATACCCACGTATGCCATATTTTTGTTCATATAATTTTATTTTTTCTTGATTAGTATCGCAAAAAGCAGTTAAACTTTTTAGTTCATTAAAAACGCGTAAATGGTTTTTCCCCCAACCGCCTGTTCCAATAACTGCAACTTTTGCCAAAATTTACACATCTCTATTCTTAATATTGGATAGTCATTTCACAGAACTGATTCTGTTTTGTAGAATTCAAATGGGAGATTAGCATTTATAAATATACAGTCTGTTAATCCTTTTCCTTTAGGTAAGACTTTATGAAGGTTTGAAACATCAGTTTTTGAAGAAGAGATTATCATACTGGTTTTTGAG
>CAYNJB010000029.1:0-9939 GCA_964397515.1 uncultured Nitrosopumilales archaeon
CATTCGAGTGATTTCGGAAAAACTCCAGAGGTGACTAAAAAAACAGTCATACCTTTGTTTTTGAATTCATGAATAAGATCACCGAGCCAAGGATATATAGTTGGTTCACCTGATAGACTTAAAGCTACTTGTGTAGGTTCTAATGATTCTAAGTATTTTTGTTTATCAACTTTACCTTGTTTGACTAAAGAACCATATCCACAAATAATTCTTTTATGTTCGTTTAATAATCCTTCCAGAATATATTTAGGTTCATCCCATTTATTATCAAATGATTTATTTTCGGTGATGCCATAATCTATTGGCATAGATCTCCAGCAATGACGACACATGGTAAGGCAATTAAGAACTGCTGGTGAGGCTTGGAGACAACGGTGTGATTTGATACCATAAAATAGTTCTTTATAACAAGGCTTGTTTTCAACTAGACTTTTATGGACCCATCTGCATTTCTTAACTGCGGAGTGTTGACCAACCCAATGATAGCCTTGTTTTTTTAAAACTTGGATTAGGTTTGGCTTTATCATTGAAGTATGCTTATCATTGCTTTCAGTAATTTGCATATGTTTGCCTCAAGAGTTGGTATACTATGCTAGAATTAAGGTGAGTTAATATTCATTGTTTCTTCTTTGATTCCTTTTTTAGTAATAATAAGATTATCAATTCCATCACCGCTAGCTGCATCCCGTTGGATCGCGGCCTTAATAGCTCGAACTGCCAAGTCCTTAGCTTGGCTTTCATTTAAATTTGGTTTATATTCATTTTCGATAATACCTATTGCTACTTCAGCGCCTGTACCTACAGTTCCATAGACATCAGGGATAACTGATCCAAATGGATCAAGAACATAAATGGATGGATTTTTAGATATTCCTCCAATCATTACTTGTGTTAAATAAGGTGCCCATTTTCTTTCGAACATCAATACAGACATTAATTTTGCCACTGAATTAGGAGGGAGTGGTCTATGAATTTCTATTTCACGCATATATACATATGAAGCTATTTGCCTCACAAGAACTTGCATATCCGCAACCATTCCAGCACAAGCAGCCCCCACAGTGTTACTGATCTTGAATACTTTCTTTCCACTTCTACTTACTACATGGGTACCATAAGTCAATCGTTTTTCAGCGCTTAATAGTACTCCGCCATTAAACGTTAATCCTACTACAGTGGCACCAGGTAGCCACGATTCGCCAAACAAGTATCTATCACCTTTGGCTTCAGCAGAATAGGTACTTTAGAGTTGTGGTTCTCTTATGCAATGAAGGTTTCTAAGCCAGCTATTTTTAAGGTTGTAAAATTGATATTAGGCTAAAGTAGGTAAACGTTCATCATATTGTAGGTCTGAGGAAGTAAGAGAAGACCAATTACAAGTTTGGCAAACATCTAAATCAGAAAAGGGAGAATTATAGCCGCAAATAATACAATTCATAACATCAATCTTATACTAATAGTTCCTCATTAGCACTAAGGTATATTTATTTAGACACGTTCATATAAAATTAGCTACAAAAAAAATGACAAATACTTTTTTTTGATATATGGTTTTAAAGTTCTAGTAATAATAATAAAAAAGAGAAGGAATTATTTAAAAAATCATAACACTGATTAAATTGATGATTGAAAACAGTCTTTTAAAAAATAAAAAAGGAATTTAACGCAATTGTTCCTTTATAACTAAAGGATTCTTAGGAGGTTTAAGCCAGGCCCATTTAAGACTAAGAAAATATCGTGCAATAGATGCGATTCCTATTCCAATTAGATTAGATACCGTAAAATGAAGACCAACATATTCAGTAATAAAAAATAGAATAATTAAATTAATTAATAGTCCAATTAACATTAGACTGTTAAATCTTAATAATCGGACTAGCATATGTCCGGATCGTCTATCTTTGAATGTCCATGCATCATTTAATATGAAATTGGATAATATCGCAACTTCTACAGCCAAAATTCCGGAAAATAAATAGTACATTCCTTGCCCAGCTAGGAGAATTAAGATGAGTTCATTAACAGCAACACCTATGAGGCCAACTAAGTTGAATTTCATGAATCGTTGCCAATAGTTAAAACTGAAATATTTACTATGAGGTTGACTATTTGTTAATACATTTTTGTCATCATTTCTGTTTAATCTAAACAACAACAAAGAAAGAGTAATAGCAATCAGAAAAATAAATTCACCTACATAAAGAACGGTTACTAATCCACCTATTTGATTAGAATATCCTGCTACAATATTCCCGATAGCTAGGCCTAATGCCAACATCAAGCTATATAATCCCATAGCTGAACCTCGGAGATTTGATTTGGTAGTATCACCTACCAAAGCCAAAATAGAGGGAACAAGAGCTGATGAGAGCAATGCAAAAGGCCCGATTGCAAATATATATGAACCTAAATGAGGAAATTGGGGATTAGTTACTGGAGAAAGAGCTAATGCCAAAGTAGGTAATAAAAGGAGCATCCCAATAACACCGAATATAGCTGTCTTCTCACGGCCAATTTTGTCAGAGATTCGTCCAAATAAAGCAGCTCCGATACCCATACTTGCTGCACCGCCAAATAACAAGAGGCCCGATTCTCCTGAAGAAAAACCTTCTTCACTTAATGCCTTTGGAATGAAGAAAGCTATGCCAACAAGTGTTGTTAAGGCAAACCATATTGGTAATAGTGATTTTACCTTCCAACTAAGAGTCTTTAAGAAGTTTAATGATAATGAAGATTTTATTATCTGATGAGGAGGTTCAATTAGAAATACTTTAGCGAATAATGTAGCTAATAATAGTAATATTGCAGTTGAATAGAAGACATATCCAAGGTTATTCATGAAGATACTCATTAGCCATGTTCCAATGAGTATTCCTCCAGCGTATCCAGCAATATTTGATAAGTCAAAAAAGCCCATGCCAGCTCCTCGATCTTGTTTCCGTGTTAGATCAACAATCATAGTTAAAGTGGAAACTGTGACTGCGGCAGCTGAAAAACCCATTAACCCATGTACTATAGTTATGAATAAAGTATCTCTATTAAATCCTAACAGAATTGTTAGAATCGTGATTGAGGTAAGACCTAAAATCATCATTTTTTTTCGACCATGTTGATCAATATATTGGCCAACTGGGACTGCAGACATAGCCTCAAAAATAGGATAAATAGCTAAAACAATTCCTGTTGTAAAACTATCCGCCATTACATATTTAGGAAAAGCGACTACTATAATACCGAAGGCAACTCTAGTAACAAAAGTTGCTATATAGAGAATGGGTAAATTTAGAGATGAACTTTTTCCTCGTAGATACTTCAATTGTGCCAAGACTCATTCTCCAACTAAATTTATGATAGGCTAAATTTTAACTTATTTAAATAACTCTTTATTATTTAGTTCAGGATTTAGTACTAAATTAGTTGCTCCAGATCTAGTTTCAAATTTGTATTTACAGCCAGTTAGAAGGCTAGTTATGTATAAATTTGTTTTTAGATGATTTGTAATATTTGAAATTCGGAGGATTGAAGAACCTTCTGCTAAACTTAAAGGCACAACTAGCATGTCAGCTAAATGGGAATCTACAGTGGAGTTTGATAACCATTCAGAAATAAATCTTTCAGCTGCCTCAATACCAACTTTCTCAGCTGGCTTTCCACGTTCACCTAGAGAGTCAGCGCCTAGAAAATGACTTTTATTATGAACTGAAAAAATAGTTAGAGCAGTTCCTGGAGAAATTGCTTTTTCTTCTTTAACCAATGTATTTAGTAATGGGATTTTATACGAATTTAACTTGTCAAGAGCAGCATTGAGCTGACGAGTAGCAACATCATGAGAAAGTAAAGAAGATACACTATATACGTGCACAGGCTTTTTTTCATAGTTCAATAGATTAATGGGAAATAATCTATTAGCTGATTTAATTTCTACATCTAGAATCCCACCGCCTTTAGGATAAAACCCTCTCCTTTGGACTTTAACATTAACTTGATAACCTAGTTCTTTTAAAATAGGTATATAGACTTGGGAAAAATAATCCAAACTTGGGCTCCATTTAACATCAGTCCCGCCTTTAAGCTGAAACACACTTTTTGTATGAGCCATAGAAGCTACAGGAATAACGGCCTGAAGTAAAAGTGTCAGAGAACCTGCTGAGCCAACATCATAAATTAATGATGATGGTTTGATTTTTTGAGGTTGAAATAAGACTTCTGTCGACCCTATATGCAAACCTTTAACATTTGCATTACATAATGATGCAACTATTTGTATTGAACCTATATGTTGTGGTCTAATTCCTGGATTTTTCCGTCTTGCTCTAATATTACTAATTTTTATTGATTGTTGAGTGATTGCAGAGAGAGTTACAGCCGTTCGAAGTATTTGTCCCCCACCTTCCCCATATGATCCGTCTATCAAAACAGTTTTTTTTCTTTGTAAATTATTACACATTCAAATCACTATCTGAAGTTTAAATATACAAAAGTTTTATTATAGTTGTTTGGATAAAATATGGTTTCCGGAGTACTTATAGGTCGATTTCAGCCGTTTCATCTAGGGCATCTATCAGCAGTTAAGTTTGCGTTAAGTGAAGTTGATTCTTTATTTATTGTAATTGGATCTGCCGAAAAAAGTCATCAAATACAAAATCCGTTTACAGCTGGAGAAAGAATTAGAATGATTAAAGACTCACTTGATGAGTCTAAAATAAAGGGTCATAGGTGGTTAACAATACCGGTACCTGATGGGAAAACTCATTCTATCTGGATTAGAACTATTAAAGATCTGGTTCCAAGATTTGAAAAAGTGTTTACAAACGATAGATTAACTAAACTACTATTTGATGAACAAAAATTTGAGGTCATTGAGACGCCTTATCTGGATAGATCGCAATATTCAGGTACAGAAATAAGAATGAAAATGATAAAAGATGGAGAGTGGAAAAACTTCGTTACAAAATCAGTTGCGAATATTATTAAAGAAATAAAGGGTGAACAAAGATTAAGAAGCATTATTAAAAATCAAAGGTTAAAATAAACATAAAGTTTTAATCATGTTATTATTTGGATATAACAAATTGAGTGGAATGAGAAGAAAATTAGTAATGCTTCCTGGGCCAACTAATGTACCAGATAGAGTTACCCAAGCAATGTTGGGTCAAGTCCTTAATCATAGAAGTCCGGCTTTTAGGAAAGTTTTAAGAAGCGTTTCAGATAAAACTAAGCAAGTTTTTCAAACATCTAATGATATTATTACTCTTACTGCTTCAGGTTCAGGTGGAGTCGAAGCAGCTATAATAAATACAATTAGACCAGGTGATAAAGTTTTGGTCACTTCTTTTGGCGAATTTGGCCATCGCGTTGTTGAACAAGTTGTTGCAGCCGGCGGAAATCCTTTGATAGTGGACGCCAATCCGGGGGACGCTCCTTCAATTGATCAAATAAAAGAAGTTGCTAATAAAAATAAAGATATTAAATCAATAATAGCTGTATATAATGAAACTTCAACTGGCGTTACTCTTAGGAATTTAAGAGAAATTGGCAAAATAGCTTCAGATATCGGCGCGTTTTACATTGTCGATGCTATTTCAATTCTTGGCGGAGATGAGCTTCCGGTAGATGAACTGGGAGTAGATATTTGCATTGCTGGGAGCCAGAAATGTTTAGCTGCGCCGCCAGGATTAGTATCACTTTCTATAAGCAATAGAGTAAAAGAATTTCTACAAAAAAATCCTCCACCAACAAGGCATTATTTTAATTTTCCAAGATACTTTAAATATGCAGAAAAGGGTGAAACACCGTTTACTCCTGCAATTCCGATTTTTTATGCTTTAGATGAAGCCTTAACTATTGTCTTAGAAGAAGGACTTTCGAATAGAATTAAAAGACATAAAATTTGTGCAGACGCATTTTATAATGCCTTTAAAGCAATAGGACTAAATGCAATAGCTAAAGAAGAAGTAAGATCTAACGTGGTCATAGCATTTTCATACCCCCAAGGAATTGACGATCGCACATTTAGAGACACGCTGGATGAAAGGTTTGATATTATAATTGCCGGAGGGATGGGTGATTTGAAGGGAAAAGCGTTCCGCATAGGTTGCATGGGAGAAATACGTCAACAATCTGTTCTTTTAACTATCTTGTCTACATCAATGTTACTTAACGAGATGGGTTACCATAATAAAACCGAGAAAGCTTTAGAAGAAGCAATAATTAAGCTGAAACAATTAAATTAAAACGACAAGTATTTTAGACTACAGCTTATTCCATAAGATGTGCAATTTTAAATGGTGTTCGAGAAAGGCTCACTGATATTAGCAAACTATACAGCAAAAGTTAAGGAAACAAAAGAGGCTGTAGATACAACTCTTGAGGAAGATGCAAAAGAGTTAGGCATACATGATCCATCTAAAAAATATGAACCTAAACTTATTTCTTTGGGTGAAGGTTGGGTACTCCAAGGATTAGATGAAGCCTTAATGGATGTCTCGGTAGGTGAGAAATTAAACGTTGAAGTCCCACCTGAGAAAGGTTTCGGTGCAAGAGACGCTGGAAAAGTTAGACTTATTCCGTTACGCAAGTTTGGAGAAAAAGCACATGAGTTGAGAGTTGGAGACGAAATTGAGATCGAAGGACGTGTCGGAATAGTTAGGTTAGTCGGTTCAGGCAGGGTTCGAATTGATTTCAATCACAAATTCGCTGGAAAAACCATTCAATATGAAATTGAAATTATAAAACAATTAAAGTCAGATGATGAAAAAACAATATCATTAATTAAAAGATGGATCAAAGCAGATGAAGATAAAATTTCTATTGAATTTAAAGACAATATTGTAAATATTAGTCTGCCGGAAGATACATATCTAACAGAAGGATTGCAAGTGAGTAAAAGAGGCATATCTAGAGATATATGTCGATTTATTAAAAAATTGGAGAAAGTGATATTTCTAGAAGAATATCTTGCGCCAAAATCCGAATCTACTCCAACTGATATTAAAAAAGAAGATGAATCACCAGCTCCAGATAATAAGACTTCAGATATGAACCGTGATAAAGATTCCAATGAATAAGAGAAGAATGACGTTAGAGAAAGAGATTAGATTATAAGCGTATCTCTTGCTAACCTTTTTGCATCACTTGGGTTAAGCTTTACTTTATTCAAAATTGTATATCGGTCAGGTCTTAGATTTGGCGCCATCATTAAGGCCTTAATTATTAAATCTTCGCTAATACCAAGAGCATTTGCAGTAGTAGGCGCATTAACATTTTCTAATGATTGACGTATCTTTTCCCATTCGAGTCCATGAAGTTTAGCCATCATAATAGTACCTAATCCACATAGCTCACCATGAAGACCAATTCCAGGGGCAAGTAAATCTAATGCATGATAAAATAAATGTTCAGATCCACTACAGGGCCGACTACTTCCAGCAATACCAGCTGCTACACCTGAACTTATCAAAGCTTCAACAACATTACGGATATATTCACTTTCACCTTTACCGATTTTCGTTGATTCTTGTAATACTAAATCAGCACTAAGCAGAGCTAAGCTCGCAGCATATCGTCCATAATATTCATTTTTTTCTTTATGACCTAAAACCCAATCTCTAACTGCGGTAAATTTTGCTAATAAGTCGCCACATCCTGCGGCTAAAAGTCTTGAAGGTGCATTAATTATTACGTCTATATCAGCTAACACGCCTATAGGTGGTTTTGTGGTATATGAATATGGTTTTTCTCCACCATGGATTGAGGCAAATGGACTTGACATTCCATCGTGAGATGCGCTAGTAGGTATGCTTACAAAAGGAGATCCATGTCTAAATGATCCAAGTTTGGCAACGTCAACTGCTTTTCCGCCTCCGAGTCCAATTATTAAATCAGTTTTGTTCACTCGAGCTATGTTTTCTACTTCTTCAACTTCAGATAGTGTAGAAGATTTAATCGTATACCATTCATAAGAAAATTCGTTTCTAGAAAGTGATTCACATACAACATTATTAACTTTTTTACTAACATTAGGGCCTGATACAATTAAGATTTTTTCAATAGGTTTAAACATTTTTAGAAATAAACCAATTTCTTGGAGTATGCCATGTCCAATATTGACAGCTTGAGGCAGTTCCATTAAATGAGAGTTCAACCTATTTACATATCCTTTCACTATTTGACTGTATTTAAATTACCTTATTCTGCTTAAGGTTTAAGTCTAATCATACTACTAGTTAATAGGGGTTGGAATGAATTATCAACTAAATTGGGAAGATGGAGATAAATGAGTATATACCTTCTAGATATCTATCGATCCCCTAATATTGGAGTTTTTATCAAAGGAAACGATGAGTTTATTTTTATTCCATCAGGATTATCTACTACAAAAACTTCAAAGCTTTCTAATTATTTGGAGGTTAAACCAATTCAATCTTCAATTTCAGGGTCACGCTTAAATGGAGCTCTTAGTTCAATGAATAGCAAGGGTATTCTAGTATCAAAATTAACAGATGACAGAGAATTACTAATTCTAAAAAAAGAAACTGGTTTGAATGTTGCACGTGTTCCAGGAAAATATACATCAATAGGAAATTTAATTGTTGCGAATGATAATGGAGCCATTGCTTCACCTATCCTGTCAGAAAAGGATTTAGAAGTAGCAAAACTGACCCTTAATGTACCCATAAAGACACTAACTATAGCGGATTATTTTCAAGTTGGATCAATGCTAGCTGTAACAAATAAAGGAGCTATAATTCACCCAAACGCAAGTAAAGAAGAGTTAAAATTAGTTAGCGATACATTATCAGTAGACGTAGAACAAACAACAATTAATGGTGGAGTCCCATTTGTATCATCAGGATTGATAGCTAACTCTAGAAACGTGATAGCAGGCAATATAACTACAGGTCCAGAGTTAATGATGTTAAGTAGAGCATTCAAGGTTTAAATGGATGATGAACTATGCCTAAGTTTGACATTGAGCAATCAAGAAAAACTTGAAAGTTTAGTAAATGAACTTAAAATGCTTGAATCTTACTATAATGAGTTAAACTCAAGAGAGAATATGATATCTAAAGCAATAGCTGACAATAATACAACACTGGAATCAATCAAGGCATTACCAGAAAAATCAGATTCTGAAATGTTAATTCCAATAGGAGCTGGAATATTAGTTCGAGTTAACTCATACACGCCGGATAAATTTGCATTAAGCGTGGGAGCTAATATAGTTGTGGAGAAAGACAAGAATGGAACTATTAATTTTCTTGAAGAGAGGAATAAAGAGATCGAAAAAGCTTTAACAAATATTGGTACTCAAAAGAATGAACTCGCCAATAAGATCAATGCACAGAGATTAGAAGCTAATAATTTAGTTGCCGAACTTAAAACTGGATAGAATATATGTTTGAAAAACTTAAAAATGCATTAACATCTTTATCAACTTCAGTAACTCAAAAAACATTAACAGAGTCAGAGATAGAAAAGGTGCTTTGGGACTTTGAGATCGCCCTTCTAGAAAGCGATGTTGCAGAGGAAGTTGTTGATGGACTTGTGGGTAAAGTAAAAAATGAATTAATCGGAGTTAAGCTTCAAAGATCAACTTCTACTTTAAAATATCTTAATGAACAACTTTCACAAATTATTAGAAAATATTTTTTCGAAATAAACAAATTAGATTTATTGCAGTTAATTGAAGAAAAGAGAGGTCAAAAAAAGCCTTTCATAATTGTTTTTCTTGGAATAAATGGTACAGGCAAAACTACTACTGTCGCAAAACTTACGCATTTTTTTAAGAAAAGAGGTCATTCAGTTGTGTTATCTTGCAGTGATACCCATCGTCCAGGAGCTATAGAACAACTTTCTGAACATGCTAATTGCCTAGATGTTAAAGCTGTTTATCAAAGATATGGAGCTGATCCAGCAGCTGTAGCAAGAGATACAGTA
>CAYNJB010000030.1:0-9912 GCA_964397515.1 uncultured Nitrosopumilales archaeon
GGTCAATGTTATAACTATAATATTATATAAATGAAACAGCAAATAAACTTATTCATTATTCAAATATGAATGATGTTTTTATCTAAGGAGATGTTTATGGAGTTAGTTTAGATTAAATATTAAGTTATTAGTCAAAATCTTTAGCGAGTTCTTGAAGTAATTTTTTTTGTTTTTCATTAAGCTTTTTTGGAACAATAACGTTAACAGTTACAAGCTCATCACCTTTATGTTTACTTTGAATACGAGGCATTCCTTTTCCTTTTAATCGCAGTACGGTTCTATTTTGTGTTCCAGAAGGTATCTTCAGCCAAGCAGCTCCGTCAAGTGTAGGTATAGCTATCTCACTACCTAAAGCTGCTTGCGTGAAGCTAATGTTTGTATTGAAATGTATGTTATCGCCATCTCTAATAAATTGCTTATGGGGCTTAATACGCAGTGTAACATATAAATCGCCATATCTTTTTGATCTTTGAGCAATATCTCCTTCCCCTTTTAACCTGAGTGTGAATCCGTCGTCAACTCCAGACGGGATTGAGAGATTTATCTTTTTGACATTTCTCATTACACCTGAACTTTTACATTTTTTGCAAGGTTTTTCAATATATACACCCTTTCCTTGACAGGTATGACATGTCTGTGTAGTTATGATACGAGTAAATCCCATTGATCGTGAAAGGTGAACTTCACCTCTTCCTTGACAAGTATTACATGTTTTTGCTTTACTACCAGGTTGAGACCCTGATCCTTTGCATTCGTTGCAAATTTCTGTTCGAGGTATTTTAATCTCAGTTGAGACACCTGATGCTGCTTGTTCAAGAGTTAATGTTATTGATGTTGATAGGTCTTGTCCAACTTCCTCAGAATAAGATTGCCTGCCACCAAAAAATTTAGAGAAAATGCTGTCGAATCCAGAACCCAGATTTTGAAATATGTCATTAAAATCTACATTTCGGTAAAGATCATCGCTGGAATACCTATTTCCAATTCCCTCATGGCCAAACTGATCATATTGAGATCGTTTTTGATCATCTGAAAGAACAGCGTATGCCTCTGTTATTTCTTTGAATTTTTCTTCGGCGCCAGGAGATTTATTTCGATCAGGATGATGAGTTAAAGCTAGTTTTCGATATTTTGATTTAATTTCTTCTTTGGATGTATCTCTAGAAACATCTAGAATATCATAGTAGTCACGCTTACTCAAATATTGTCATCTGAAGAAAAAAAATTAAGATTGACTTTTATTATCGTCAACCACTTTATCTTTATTATCGTCAACCACTTTATCTTTATTATCGTCAACCACTTTATCTTTATTATCGTCAACCACTTTATAATCCGCATCAACAACTTTTTCGTTCTTAGTAGTTTCATCAGTCTTTGTGTCTTGATTAGCTTGGTTTTGAGCTGCCTGTTGAGCCGCCTGTTGTTGATATACAGAGGCACCTACTTCCTGAATAATTTTGGATAACTCTTCAGTTTTTGCTTTTATTTGGTCAACGTTCTTATTTGATAAAGATTCTTTTAGTTCTTGAACAGATTTATCAACACGTTCCATTTGTTCTTTAGGGACTTTATCGCTTAGCTCAGATTTGGTTTTTTCAGCTGTGTAGATTAAAGAGTCTGCAGCGTTTTGAACTTCTGCTTCTTCCATTTTTTGTTTATCTTCTTCTGCGAATTCTTCAGACTCTTTTACTAAACGATCTTTTTCGTCTTTTGAGAGTTTTGTTGATGCAGAAATGGTGATTTTCTGCTCTTTTTGTGTACCTAAATCTTTTGCTGTTACATTAAGAATTCCGTTAGAGTCAATATCAAAAGTTACATCTATTTGTGGAACACCTCTTGGAGCAGGCGGAATTCCGACTAGATTAAATTGTCCTAGAGAAACATTATCTGTGGCCATAGATCTTTCTCCCTGCAGAACATGAATTGTTACGGTTGTTTGAAAATCAGCTGCAGTAGTGAAAGTTTGGTTTCTTTTTGTAGGTATTGTTGTATTTCTTTCAATAATCTTTGTGGTTACTGCACCTAATGTTTCTAGTCCTAGAGATAAAGGTGTAACATCTAAAAGTAAAATATCAGTTACTTCACCAGCTAAAACACCACCTTGGATAGCTGCGCCCATAGCTACACATTCCATGGGATCCACTCCGCCTTCAGCTTCTTTCCCTAAAACTTCTTTAAGGAAAGTAGATATTATTGGCATCCTAGTTGGACCTCCAACTAGAATTACCTTATTAATTTCATTTGGTGATAATTTTGCATCTTCAATTGATTGAAGTATTGGTTTTCTGCAACGTTCTACGATTGGACGTACTATTTCATCTAATTTTGATCGAGTAAGTGTTAGAGTAAGGTGTTTTGGTCCACTAGCATCAGAGGCTATGAAAGGAAGATTTATTTCAGTTGTAACAACAGTGGATAGTTCGATCTTAGCCTTCTCAGCAGCTTCCTTTATTCGTTGAACCGCTGTTTTATCACCTTTAATATCAACGTTGTTATCTTTACTGAATTGTTCTATAAGGAAATTGCTTATTGTGTTGTCCATATCAGTTCCTCCTAATTTAGTGTCACCGCTAGTTGATTTTACCTCAAAGACTCCACCGCCAAACTCCATAATAGTTACGTCAAGAGTTCCACCGCCAAGATCGAAAACCATGATTTTGAAGTCAGATCCACTTTTGTCTAGACCGTAAGCTAAAGAAGCTGCAGTTGGCTCGTTAATAATACGTAGAACTTCAAGACCGGCTATTTCACCAGCATCTTTTGTAGATTGTCTTTGGTTATCATTAAAATAAGCTGGAACTGTGATGACAGCCTTTTCAACCTTTTCACCTAAAAATGATTCTGCATCACGTTTAATTTTTTGAAGTATAAATGAAGATATTTGTTGGGGACTATATTGTTTCCCAAAAATTTCAGCTTTATAATCAGTACCCATCTTTCTCTTTATAGAGTAAACTGTACCTTCAGGATTTGTTACAGCTTGTCTTCTTGCTGGTTCTCCGACTAAAAGTTCTCCTCCTTTTGTGAATGCTACAATTGATGGAAAAGCTTTGCCTCCAATTGATGTACCTTCAGCACTAGGTATAATTGTGGGTCTTCCACCCATCATAACCGATGCGGCTGAGTTGCTAGTTCCTAAGTCGATTCCAATTATTTTACTCATTTATTTTCACTGTTGATTATGTTTTGTTCATCTTTAGCGTCAGTAGATAAGGATATTGGTTTTTTAGTTACTTCTACAAGACTTGTTCTGATAACTTTACCGTTTAAGGTATATCCTTTCCTAATTTCAGAAATAATTGTATTATCTTCATAATCATTTGTTTCTATAATTTTTATTGCTTCGTGAAATGATGAATTAAAGGTTGAATTAATAGATGCAATTTCAGCTAATCCTTCATCTTCAAATAGTTGGATAAGGTTTTCAAATACTAATTTAACACCCTTTAAATTTTGATGAGATTTTTTGTCTTTTTTGAATGAGTTAATAGCTCTTTCCAAATCTTCTCGGGTATTAAATAAATTTAAAAATATACGTTTTTTTTCATTAAAAACAGCTTGATTTATTTGTAAATTGATGTTTTTTCTGTAATTATCAATGTCAGCTTGTAGATATTTTATCTGGTTTAAATATTTCTTACATATTTCTTCTTCATCAATAGATTGTGAGGTGTTTGAATTATCTTCGTGTATATTAGAATTTGTTGAATTGTTTGAAGTTGATTTAATTTGTTCTTCTTCTTTAGTTAATTCTTTATTATTCAATTTTTTTTCCTAACTAGTTTGACTTATTTATTACTATCTCTTAATATTTCTAAATCTTTTTTAGAGTTTTTTAGATTAAAATATTTTTTCTCATTAATAGTTAAAATTTTACATAATTAGTTAATGATATTATCTAATAATTAATGATTTAATAATAATATATTAAAAACAATATTAAGTGTATATTAATAGCTAATAGAAATTAAAGCATATATATTATAATAACATTTGATAAATGTTCCATATTTTATACGGAAATAAAAGAGATTTGTTTTTATTTAAGTTTTGATAATATATATTTAGAGTAAGTTATTAGGTGTAATGAATGGAGAACGAATGGAAACACGGAATTAAATACACAGATGTAATGAATTATGTCGTTAGTTCTGGGTTATGTTCGGGTTGTGGAAACTGTGTATTAGCGTGTACCGTAAATGCAATGGATTGTTTAGAATATAAAAAAGAAACACCTATTCGAAGAAATTTGGAGTGTGTAGAATGTGGTATATGTTTCAATGTTTGTTCTAGAGCTAATATTCCTTTAGAAAATGAAGGTGTAATTGAAGGTGAAAAACCTGTTCTTGAAATCGGTAAGTATAAAGCTCTTTATGCGGCGAGAACTAAAAGAGAGGATATTAAAAAAATTGCTCAAGATGGAGGTTTTGTTACAACACTCCTTTTATCTGCATATGAAAACGGTCAAATAAATTCAGCGTTATTATCTTCAGTAGGCGAAAAACCTCGAAAAGCAGAACCAAAATTAGCTTCTTCAGCTGAAGAAATCATGGGGGCAGCTGGAACTAGGTATACTTATTCTCCAAACATTTTACCCCTAATTGAAGAATTACCAACTCTATCACCTTATATGCCTGGTAAAGTTGCTTTTGTAGGAGTACCTTGTCAAATTGAGGCATTAAGGAAAGCTCAACTTTATAGAGTTAAACCGTTTGAGAGAATCAAACTAGTTATTGGTCTTTTATGTAGTGAAAGTTTTGATTACGAAAAGTTAATGAAAAACAAAATTGAAAAAGATATGGGAATACCGCTCAATGAAATTGCTAAAACTAACATAAAAGGAAAATTCTGTATTTATTTAAAAAATGGTGAAGTTAAAGAAATTCCACTTAAAGAAACAAAACCTTATGCAAGGAAAACATGTGAGTTTTGCCAAGATTTTACTGCTGAAGGAGCTGATATCTCAGCAGGAGGAATAGGTTTAGACGGTTGGACCGCATTAGTAGTTAGAACAGATCTAGGAGAAGAAATTGTAAACAAGTTAGTCGAAAACGGTGAAATTGAAATAAAGCCGTTAGAAGAAGTTAAATTATCTCATGATTTACTCTTTAAGTTATCTAAAATTAAGAGGAATAAAGCAAATAAAGCAATAAGTTCATTATCTAAATTTCCAATTAAAATAAGTAAACATAAAAAGTCAATTGATGTTGTTAAAGCTGAGTTAATAAGATAATTTTTTTATATCTAACTTGTTTATACAAGTTTTTAGATGTAAACCTTTCATAAAGGGAGTCTTACTATTTGTCTAATGTTGTAGGTAACTTTAAAGAGGTTTTTTCTCAAAGAATTACACCTAACCTTTGTATTACATGTAAAGGTAGCAAATTATTATGTGATAAATCAATATGTCCTAATATAATAAAAAGTCAATCTTTAAAGAAAATTAGTAATTTAATAAACAAAACAGATTTTTCTGGATCTTCTCCACCAGGAATATTTGTTGGTAGAATGGGATATCCGAAAGTATCTATTGGACCACTAATACCTCCGTTTTATGGAGATACTGAAATTCTAGATACACCGGAGTTATGGTTAGGCAAAAGTATTCAAGAGATAATAGATTATCGATATTCATTAATAAGATGTCAAAGTAAAATGCATGTAAATATTCCAAGATCAGGGAATAAACTTCTTGATAATTTACAGGAACTTACTATGAGTGCAGGCCCATCAGATTCTGAAGTAAAGTTAACAAAAAAGCCTGTTGGTGAATTATTTTTTAGTGAAGAATCTCAGCCTTTTGGACCTTCAGGACCTCTAAAATTTTTGAAAGTAGATAATGTAAAAACAGATAAACGAATTGAAAAAGTGTATTATGATAGAAATCTTAAATCTATAGATGCTGCCATCAACCTTTATAGCTATGGAGTTCACATCTCAAAAATTCAAAAAGTTTTCAGTATGGGGATGCTTGGGGTAGGTTCCCGTAGAAAACTAATTCCCACTAGGTGGAGCATAACAGCTATAGATGATACATTATCATTACATCTTATAAAAAATTAAAGCAATATCCAACTATTGACGAATTTAAGGTATATTATTTTCAAAATCTTGGAAATATATACATAGCTATATTCATTCCTGAACCATGGAAATTTGAGTGGATAGAAGCATGGTTTCCAGGCACCCCATGGAACCCACAAAAATCGCAAGAACCGTCACTCATGGGTGATTATGAACCTTATTGGGGGAGAACCACATATGCCTCAGTTGGTGGTTGTTATTATTCCACTAGATTTGCTACTGCTGAAAAATTTGTAAAAGACCGAAAACAAGCTTCAGTAATCATGTTACGGGAAATTCACCCGGATTATATTCTTCCTATTGGAGTATGGAATGTAAGAGAAAGCATACGGGCAACACTTTCCACAAAACCGGAAACATTTGATAGTCTAGATAAGGCTATTAAATATGCTATGAAGAAGCTAACAATTAATTTAGAAAAATGGATGTCAAAAAGTGTTTTACTAAGGGAAGTTTTAACCCAAAAGAGAATTAGCGAATTTATTTGAGTTTTTATTTTAGAATGTATATGAGGGGCCGCCGGAGGGAATTTCAGGTTTTTAGCCATTCGAACCCTCGCCGCAGCCTTACTGCCTATGTCCACAGGGCTGTATGCTAACCAAGCTACACTACAGCGGCCACGGATAAGGTGTAATAATAGATTAATTTAAGCTTAAACTATCTTGTGTTCAATACATTCCATAATTTTATCGGGATGATACTCGGAATCCCGCTTGGATTGATCGGTTTCATAATGTTGTTGGCAGGTTTATTCACAAGCGGATCAAAAACTGTAATCGTAAATCCTCAACAAACTCAGCATATTGTAATAAATCATCCAGTAAAAGCTAACCGATATTGTTCGCAATGTGGAACAGGGATTTCTCTAGAAGAGAAGTTTTGTACAAATTGTGGAAATAAGGTCTCTTGATAATTAATCTGTCAATGCTTTTCTTACTTTGTCTTGATAACTAATTAGCTTTAACTCAAATTCATAGATCTGTCTATTGAACTGCATGATAACTTGTGAGATGGATACGATACCTCTAAACTTAACAGATATCTGAGAATCCTTTACATCTCCAAGTGAACTTGAATCACCCGATCGTATTGTTTTCCTTCCTTGGTCATAGTAAACTCTATCAAAAATATTGATTTGCGTACTTGAATAAACCTACGAGAAGATAGGTGTTTCTGTCTCGTAGTCTCTCCCCGATAAGTCACCGTGGTTTTATCCTTGGTCTCAACTTTCGACTTTACAGCCGAGACACATAGATTAAAGAGAGTTCCTTGTGGATAGCCCAGCTTTCCGTCAAGAAGTTTAAGATAATCCTTTGATGTACGGACCTCTCTTCGTCCTCTAAACAAATTGTTCTCTAATAGTAAAAACTAATAGATAAAGTAGATGATTTGTATTATTTTTTTAAATTATCTTTCTGTCGAAGCCCTTCTAATTTTATCTTGATAGTTGATCAACCTTAATTCTATGTTATAGATATTTCTGGTGATATCTGCGACTAATTCCTGTGTGGGTCTTTCTTTGTCATAGAGTGTACCCTCCTGTTTTTCTGTTTTGTAGGTTCTAAATTAGAAATTTTTGTTAAATCTTTATTCATATAATGTTTAATCAATAAGTATGATTAGGCATAATAACAATAAGCTACAAATTTTTTGGTAATAACCAATTTATTTAAATATAAAATCATAAGAGGCATCTTCAGGCAGTTAATTTGGGGAAATCAGAAAAAAGCATTATCTTCGGAAATATGGATACATACTCTCTTTCTGCTGCGGCGATCTTTGGAGCGCTTGCTGCAGTGCTGAGCATATTTCAATTAGCTTTTAACTTTCCCATAATACCTTATTTGAGGTTTGAGCTAGCAGAAATTCCTGTTGTGATTGGCTTTCTAATTTATGGTCCTGCAGCGTCAGTAATATCATCAATTATTTATTTTCTTGTTTTGATGATTGTTGGTCAATTTGCACCGGTTGGACCGATTCTTAAACTGGCTAGTGTTTTATCAATGTTATTGGGAATGTGGTTAGGAACAATGCTGTATAGAAGAATGTTCAGTGGAAGAATAAAATTAATCTCACTTAACCTTCTGTTTGGAACAATACTAAGAGTTGCAGCTTTAACTGTAGCAAATTATCTGATTCTTTGGACACTTGTACCAGTTTTCCCAGATATACTCGAAGGATTTCTAAGCTTTGCATCATTTCAAGTAAATCAATCAATAGGGTTAGTTTTATCAACTGAATACGATGCGTTGTTTATAGTCCTCATCTTTACAGCCGTGTTCAACATAGTTCATGTTTTTCTCTCTGTTTTTCCATCATTTGCTATTGCTCAAGGGGTAATCAGTAGAAGCACATCAAGATTCAAAACACCTTGGTTAGTAAAAGTACTTAAAAAATAAAAGTCGACGAAAAAACCTAATATAATATTCAAAAAGTTATTTTTTTCTCAATCTGTGTAAGACTTTTTGGCTTCCCGTTAATCATTGCAACAGTATCTTCGATTCGTATCCCACCGTATTTTTTAAAATATAAACCAGGCTCAATAGTAAAAACCTGACCTTCCTGAAATTCATCATCTGAATGTAATGAGAGATAGGGTCTTTCCCCAATTGTTAATCCAACTCCGTGACCGAGACTGTGAATAAATCCTTCAGACACATTTTTTGATTTTAACATGGGAAACCCTCGTTTTTCAAACAGGTCACAAGCAAAATTCATTGTTTTTGAGGGTGAGTGTTCGCAATCAATAAAGTCCATTACTTTTGAATGTACCTCATTTACAGCATCATACATTTTTTTTACTTTAGTCGGCGGTTTCCCAAAAGAGAAGGTTCTAGTTACATCAAAACAATAACCATTTGACCCTCTTGGAAACACATCAAACACTATAAGTTGGGATTCACGAAGTATTTCAAGATCAACTCCAGCATAATGAGGGTCAGCAGATTGTGGAGATAAAGCAAAAATTATTTCTCCAATATTAATTAAATTCTTTTGAGCGAGAAAAGTTCTAATAATTTTCTTAACATGACTAACAGTTAATGGTTTGTCTTTAAACAAAATTTTTTTATTATCTCTTTTACATTTACTTAAAAATGATATTGTTTTATCCATTACTTTACAGGTGTCGGATCCGACCTTTCTTATTGCGTCTATCTCCTCATTAGATTTAATCATCATAGTTAATTCTAAAGCTGTTGGAGATGATTCGACGTAGGTTTTGTATCCAGATTTTTTTAATTTACTCGATATTTTTAGAATTGTGGACGCCTTGTTTGTTCCATAAATGACTATCGGTCCGTTTACACCGACGTCGCGGAATACTCTAGATAATAGGTTATTATACGCGTTTTTTAAGTCGCTTCTCAATAATTGATCATAATTATAATCTGAGTAGGTTCTAACTTCACGAATCTTTCCTTCAGATGCGTTTCCAAGATCAATATTACTTACTATAAGAATTGGTGCCTGACCGACTTTCTTCACAAATATTCCACCTCGCGGTAGATTACATCCAGCAAGATAGAATAATTCAGGGTTATCACTTGTTGAGCTACCTATTGCCAATACAGAGTCAACGCCTTTCTTCTCTAATTCGTGATCTAGGCGAACAAGACAATCTTTAGAGTCGTTTGATACCATAGCTACGTCAATCCCTAGAATTATCTCAAGGTAGAATAATTAGATAAGTCTTAACTGATTACAAACATTAAATATTGGAAAATTGATGTAACTAAAACAATGATCATACACGAAGTCAATAATAATCATTATAAATATCGGTGGTTTGGGACACATAATAGATATTAAGAATATGTTTTTTCC